>JABHZL010000068.1 GCA_018656645.1 Phycisphaerae bacterium | reverse complement strand
CGGTGCGGCTGTTGATTGATTCATACTACGATGAGGTCTTGGAAAACCGATTGCCTCGAATTGCAACAAAAACAAAATTGCCAATGGATGAGATCAACACCGCCATTGAAAAAATGCACTTTCTGGTCTTAAGCCCTGGCAGGCTCCTTAACACTGAAACTGTATTGCCGGTTATCCCAGATGCGTTTATTGATTTTGATGAAGGACAGGATCGTTTCTTAGCCGGAGTTCGTGATGGCAATCTTCCACCCCTTCGTTTGTCTGCTCAATATGACGAGATGCTCAAAGAACAGGGAGTTGATGAAACTGCGAAAAAGTTTCTACAACGAAATGTTAATTCAGCCCGTTGGATCATTGAAGCAATAGGCCAACGAAGAACAACGCTATTACGTGTTGTTGAAATAGTTGCCGATCGGCAGCGTGATTTTCTCGAACAAGGCGATGCATTTCTCCGCCCGCTACCGATGACCGAAGTTGCTGATATGCTCGGTATTCATGTGGCTACTGTAAGCAGGGCGGTTTCAGATAAGTGGGTGCAAACTCCACGTGGCTTATTCCCATTACGTAGGTTTTTTTCTGGTGGAACGCAAAGTGATCAAGACGGGCAGATGAGTTGGGAAGCTGTAAAGGCAAGGTTGCAAGAGATCGTCAATCAAGAAGATAAAAAGAAACCGTTTAGTGATGAAATGCTCGCAACACAGTTAAGAGAGCAAGGTATTGAAATTGCTCGTAGGACAGTTGTAAAGTATCGCCAACAGATGGGGATTCCTGCTGCGAGATTACGGCGAGAGTTTTAGATCGTTTGGATTTCTTCAGTTTTGGCCTTACATAGTTCATCAATTTTCGCTGTGTGTTTCTTTGTCAACGAATCGATTTCCTCTTTGCCATGCTTGCCATCATCTTCTGATTCATCATTAGATTTGTCTTTAACTTGTGAGTCGACATGCTTTATTGCATCGCGGCGTTCATTTCTTATTGCAATTTTACTCTCTTCGCCCATTTTCTTAACTTGCGTCGCGAGTTGTTGACGGCGTTCAGATGATGGCGCTGGAATTGAAATGCGTATCGTGTCACCATCTGCTTGAGGGTTCAAGCCTAAGTCAGCTGTTTCAAGTGCTTTGATAATTTCATTTTTTGAACCGGGGTCGTATGGTTTTACAATGAGTTGTGTTGCATCACCAACACTAACAGCAGCGATGTCGCGAAGATCTGTGCTAGAGCCGTAGTAGTCAACTTTTACATATTCAATCAATGCAGTAGTTGCTCGCCCTGTGCGTACACCTTTGAGTTCGCGTTCGTAATACTCGATGGTCTTGTCCATCTTTTTGCTGCAATCCTTAATTATTTCTTTAATAAGCATCAGTTTCTTTCATGTGTCAATGTGCATTTGCTAATTCTGGTTCAGCATTCGTAACGAGTGTGCCAATTGCTTCACCAGCAATCACACGGCAAATGTTGCCATGGGTTTTGAAATTAAAAACAACAACAGGTAGGTCGTGTTCCATGCACATCGAGAGGGCAGTAAGGTCCATGACGCCAAGTTTCTTATTGATCGCTTCAGAAAAAGTGAGACGGTCAAAACGGGTTGCATTTTTATGTACAAGTGGATCTTCGTCGTACACACCATCTACTTTTGTAGCTTTGAGCAGGATGTCAGCTCCTAGTTCAATTGCTCGTAACGATGCGCATGTGTCAGTTGTGAAGAACGGGTTGCCAGTACCTGCAGCAAGAATAAGGACTCGTCCTTTTTCAAAATGTCGCAACGCTCTTGCTCGAATAAAAGGTTCGGCAACTGACTCTATGTCTAGTGCTGACATGACTCGGGCGGGTCGACCGTGTTTCTCAATTGCCTCTTTAAGAGCCAAAGCGTTGATAACAGTTCCAAGCATGCCCATGTAGTCAGCAGTTGCTTGGGGGATTCCAACTCTGCTTGAGAGTTCAGCGCCGCGGATCATGTTCCCGCCACCAACAACAACAGCAAGTTGTGTGCCACCAATTACCGCTTCAGCGATCTGACTAGCGATGATGTTCAGTTCATCTGGGTCAATCCCAAGGATCCCTTGGGTGGAGAAACTTTCGCCACTAATTTTGAGGATGGCTCTCGTGTAGGTTGGATTTGTCATGGTCGCTCTCAGGATATCGGCCTTGGGGTTTTGGAAAATTAAATCAGATCAAGAGTTCAACTGTACTAGGCGTAGAATAACAAACTTATGGTACTCTAAACATCATAGAGGCATACTATAGATACAATGACAAGAGGACAAGTAGATCAGAGGCACGATCAACCATCTGGCCAACAGTCAGAACAAGATGGTTTTGTAGCTACAGTTTGGAATTTACGCTGTGATTTGCAACATCGCTGGAAGCGTAGTGTCCTAGTCCTGCTCATTATTGGCGTTTTTCTATCTCTCTTCATTCATATCATCATTGGCTTAGTATTAGATTTATATGGGAGAAATGGTGGTTTTGGAGAAGGGAAACCTGAAGCAGCTCCTATTGCGTTTGCTGTGTTTGACTCTGAAACTTTTACTGAGTCACCTGAGGCGACTTCCCTAGAAGAATCTGATTCGGCTCCTTCGGCGTTGGAAAGTCCACTTACCTCTGGTATGGAGTTAGAGGCGACTTCCTCCTCTGTTTCCGAATTGCTTGCAGATCAATCAGCTGTTCCTACGCTCGGCGGTGCTGGTGGGGGTGATCTTGGTGCGGGGATGGGCGGGTCTGGTGGAGCTGGTGCAGGAACATCGTTTTTTGGCATCGCATCTAAGGGTGGGCGTTTTTGTTACATCATGGATATTTCTGCATCGATGTTACAAGGCAGTCGTTTGGATGCTGCAATCACTGAGCTTATTTCGTCCTTAAGAAAATTGCCGAATTTCTCCCAATATTACATTTTGTTTTACTCATCAAATGTAACAGAACCGCCATCGCAATTAGGTTGGAATACCGCAAGACGTTCGACCTTGAATCGCATGATCAATGAAATACACAGAGTTCAAGCACAAGGTGGCACAGTGCCAGCTCCTGCTTTTCAAAAAGCAATGGAGTTGAACCCACTTCCAGACGTTATTTTCTTTCTTACAGATGGCCAAATCCCGCCTACTTTTATTGATGAATTACGTGCGATGTTACCAAGTGGAAAACGAGTTGTCGTCCATGCTGTTGCATTTGGTAGCGGAGCGGATATCAATCAAATGAAAGATATTGCTAAACTCACAGGGGGACAATATAAGTATGTGAATCCGGGAGGTTCTCCGTGATGCAACGCTTGTTCTTTTTACTCTTTTTTTGTATTAGTGCAGCAAAAGCAGATGTTGTTCTTTTGCGTGATTCAACTTCAGCAATTAATTGTGATGTGATCAGTTGGAGTAAAGAAGGGTTGCGAATTTCTAGAAGTGAACAGGCTGCGCAGGAGGTTATTTCGTGGCATTCAATACGCGATGTTGAAGGAGAGTCTGTTGGTGTTGGGCTTATCGCGCACCTTCAGCGTGGTGAAATGCTTTGGCGAGCAAAGACACGCCTTCTCAGAGGCGACATTGCTTTGGCAGCGCCACTTTTTAGAGAAATGTATCTGCAACTTAAGAATGCTGATGGTGAAGATGCCTATCTTGCTTCTGAGGGTTTGTTACGTTGTAATCTTGCAATTGGTAACTTAGAGGATTCGGTTGGACCGTGGCTTTCAGTTGTGGATCACTTGCAAGCTAATCAGAAAAGTCAATTGCAAGAACTTTCGCCAATCGTAGATACAACAACGTTTCTTTGCCCCCATCTTCCCCCAGTATGGAATGGGTTTGTTGTGCATAAAAAACTAAAATCTCTCACTGTTAAGAGTGAGGTGGCACGAGCGTATTACGAGTTACTAACGTCTCCTATTAAAAAGACAGCACAGCCACTCTCTGGACCAGCCTTTTTGCAAGATGTTTTGTTCATTATGGATTCTGGCGATTACACGTCTACGTTAGAGATTGAGAAACTGCAAGAATGGCAACAGGTTTGGTTCCTCTACGCTCAAGCGATTCAGTTGCTTACGTTAGATAAACAGGATGAAGCTTTATTAAAATTTGCGGAAATTGCAGCGTTACATGGTAAAACGCAACCGTGGTTAGCTGGCGCCTCAATGTTTGCATTGTCTAACACGTTTACAAAAGCAGGAAAAGATAAAATTTCAAAAAATATAATGAATGAATTTTCAAGAGTATTACAAAACCACCCTTTAAGGAAGGAACAATGATGTTTGGATCTTATGTACTGTTTATCGTAGCTCAAACTGCGGAGAACTCTGATACTTCTTCGTATTTGGACACACTTTGGAAGGGTGGGCCAGTTGGTTACATCATTATGGCACTCAGCATTGGTGCGCTCGCACTTATTGTGATGCACTTTGTGCAAATCAGAAGAAAGAAGCTCTTGCCTGATGAGCAACTAACTGTTTTAGAGTCATACCTTGCTGGGGGTCAAGTCCAAGAGGCACTTGAATACTGTGTCGACCCAATGAACGATTCATTTTTAACTAGAATTTTGGCTGGCGGTTTGCTTCGGTATCAGCGATCCGCATTTGGTCCATTTGAATTAAAGAATGCACTTGAGGAAGCCGGAGAAGATCAAGCTGCAAGGCTTTATCGATCGACTGACGCTCTAGGTGTCATTGGAACCATCGCGCCATTACTCGGGTTACTTGGAACAGTTCTGGGTATGGTTGGGGCGTTTGAAACAATTGGACAGACCAGTACGAGTGGTCATGAGATGCTTGCAACAAATATTAGTGAAGCGCTCGTAACAACACTGCTTGGACTTATTCTTGCGATACCTTGTGTTGCTTTGTTTAGTTATTTTAGAAATCGCATCGATGGCTTGAGTTCAGAGACTGCTGGTGAAATTGAACGACTTGTTCTTCATCTCGAGGAAGCTAGAAGCGATTGATCATGCAGTTTAGTAGAAGGCAAAATCAAGATTCAGCATCACTTGTTGAAATGACACCAATGATTGACATTGTTTTCTTGCTTATCATTTTCTTTATGGTTGCAGCCCAATTCGCACAGCAAGCAAGATTGGAGTTGAATCTTCCAGAAGAACAGGGCGAATCGCAGCAGGATATACAAAACACAGGCCTTGTTATCAACATACGAGAGGACGGCGAAATTGTGTTAGAAACTGATGCGCCACCTATCACTATTGCGGTCTTAGATGAAAGAATCAAAGCAGCAATTGCTAATGAAGGCGCTCCGTGGGAAAGTTTACTTATCAGAGCAGATGAGAATGCGGCTTCGGCTTCTCTCAACGAAGTGTTGCGCCTACTGAACAAACATGGGCTTTCTGCGACAAGAATTGCTACGGAGGTTCCTTGATGCGGTTTGCAGCAAGTCAGAGAAAACATAAGTTAAATCGAGCTGCCGTAAACCTTTCAAGCATGATTGATGTCACGTTTCTCCTTTTGGTGTACTTCATAGTCACCACAGTTCTTGCCACCCCGGAAGATCTTTTAACTCCAGCGCTCAAGGTCGAGGAAGGTTCTTCAATCTCGGAAGAGGAGCTTGATCCCCAAATTATCGAGGTGCGGCAGCAAGATGGACGCTCTGTTTATTCAATTGGCGCGCATTTGTGTTATGAACGCAACGAACTAGCAAATATTCTTGCGACCTTGCCAGTTGAGCCTGGACTCATTATTCGCGTAAGCGATGAAGTTCCTGTGGGTTTTGCAGTGGCAGCTATACAAATTGCAAGAGATGCAGAATTTGAAAAGGTGACTTATGTTCCAGCAAAGTAAACATTGCAAGGTGCATAAAAACTTTGCTTGTTTATCTGTGATCATTGGACTATTGCTTTTTCATGCTAACCAAGCGGTAGGTGATGATGCATTAGGTGCATGGCTAAGAAGGATGGAATGTAACCAACTCCTCGCTTTGCATCTTGAAAAATATTTAGAAATTGGTTCAGCTAAAGAGCAAGCTGTTGCTGCGCAAGAATTGGCTGATCTTTATGCAACAATGCTAGTGAATGCTGATGATGAAACCCGTAAGACACTTCTTGAAAATGCAAAAGCACTTATCAAAAGAAAACCTGCACTTGCAACGACTGACTTAACGTTGCAGCTTTTGCGAGGCAGTTATTTGTCTGCAGAGCAAGTTATTGAACAATTTAGGTTTAGAATTGTATCGCCTGAATCTCACGCGATTGCTATTTCCCAAATGAGAGAAGTTCACGGTGATCTTGCTATATTACGTCCAGGATTAGTTGAAAAACTTCGCAACTCAAGAGGCCAAAACAGTGAAATTCGTGCAAAAAATGCTGGTCTTTGCACAACTCTACTTGCTTGGTCCGGATATTACTTGGCCAGACACGATCATGATCCAGACGCAGCCGTCGCTGCATCTACGTTATTCGCGGAAGTACTCGGGGTGCCTCATGCAAGTTTGCAGGAGATCTCCACAGACTTAAGTATTTATGAATATGGTGCTAGAGCGTTACTTGGAATTGCACTTTGCAAAGAAGTTGCAAATGACCCGGCAGGCTCTGAACCATGGTTCGAGTTATTGGAAGAAAATGGTGTCTGGGATACCGTTCGAAGACAAATTCCTTTATGGAGACTGCATGTACTCATAGATGCCAAACGCTGGGGAGATATACTTGCTTTGGTTGATGGAGATGAAACAGCAGGTGGTCTCAGAGATTATTGGCTTCTTCTTATTGCTTCAAGGGCACTGGAGGATTCGTATAACGTAAATGCAGAACTTGTTTCCGCTGCCGCTGTTGAACAGTTGGTTAAACTTGGACAGTTGAATATGGTTAGTGGGCTTGTCGACACTTATGGCCAGAAAGTTCTAGCCGAGACTAATTTTGTAGGGAAGTACATAGTTGCTGATTTGCAATACCAACAACTACGAAAAAAATGGGAAGAAGTGACACCTAGTGAGGATGTCGAAGTGCTTGCTGAATTCGCTGCAATAGGGTTATTATTAGAAGAAGCTATTGCTTCATCTGATGCAGCGGAATTTCCTTTTGCAAAAGTGAATTGCAAGTTTTTGCTTGCCCATGCGAGATATCAAGCAGGTAATTTCTCAGCAGCGGCAGATACTTTTTATCAACTCTCCGTTGGCTCCCGTATGGAAGAAGCGCTTTGGATGGCAATAATTTCTTTGAATTACATCAATGATAGAACATTTGAGCAAGAAGAATTAAGAGATTTAGCGATTGAACAATATATCACAGCGTTCCCCGGATCAGAACGAGCAAGACAACTAATCGTACATCGGTCATTCGACGAGAATCAAGATCAACGGAGTCTTGATGAATTACTTTCGATCCCATTTGACGATCCTATGTATGACAAAGCACGTCGCCGAGCAGAAGATTTATTGTACCTCGCTTGGAGAAACGCTCCCCATAGAGATAAAACAACTGCTGGTAATCACTATCTTGAAATTGCAAGGCCTCTTTTGCTTATTGATGCGGGATCAAGAAATGAAGATTTCGCGCAAACAGTAAGAAGATCAAGAAGAATTTTAGATGTGGCGTTACATCAGCAGGTTAAACGTACACTTGCAGCAGAAAACGTTTTTAAAGTGATTGAAGAGTATGAGATTGATGAAGAAGATGTGCAAATAGAACTTCTTTACAGGGAACTGCAATTACTTTTGTTACAGAATAAACTGGAGTTGGCATTGGATATAGGCATATTATTGCGGTCTGATTTTTCAGATTCTCCTTGGAATGACAATGCTGCAGTTTCATTAATTAACGCTATGCGTGAAGCACCATTGGAGCAGCAGGAGTTACACAAAAAGCAATTTTATGCACTTACAATTTCTTATATCAAAACACGAACTCCTGAGGAATTAGGAGAGCCTGGCCTTTTTTCCGTAGCCGTTGAAGTTGTGCAGAAAGGTGTTGAAGTACATACTCAAACACTCGAAGTTAGTTCTGGCATTGAGGCTCTCTCTTTAGTTAACCGCCTTTTAGAAATTTCACCACAAAACAAAAGTCTTTTAAGAAATGCAGCACTTCTCGAAGAATCTCTCGGCGACAGTGATTTGTCTCTTCAGCATTGGAAGAAATTAAGCAATGGGTTGTCTAAAGGCACAGGGGAGTGGTTTGAGGCGAGATATAAATTCATTGCCCTTTTGTTTCTCAAAGATCCAGATATGGCTGAGAAAGTATTTTTGCAACATATTGCACTTTACCCTGAATTTGCAACTCCGCCGTTTGATGAACATTTCAAGGAGTTACATAAACGCATTAAGTCTAGAACAGTGGAAGAAGTGCAGCCATGAATTTAGAACGCGCTGCATTTATTATTCTTGGCATTCGTAACGTTACTGATCCAGCAAGTTTGCTTGGAATCCCCAATTGGAACGGAAGCGTGCCTACATTAGAAGCAGCAATTAGAAAACGTGTTGCTCAAATTTTATCCCATCCACTTAGCCACTCTGATGAAGCCAATCTTGTGCGCGAAGCGATACAAGAAGCTGGAATAATTTTAGCAAAACAATGTCATTCTGACTACAAAGAAGTCAAGAAAGAAAATCATGAATTAACACAACTCGACCGATCAATTATTGCAGTGTTGGTCTCTGAAGGAGGATGGAATCGGCAAAGCCGATCTCGGCTTGTTGCAGTTTCTGCAGCGTATGGTTTAACGGTAGGCGGGTTATTACGAATTCTTACAGCACTAGCTGAATCTTCAAGAACGGGGAGTGGTCCTTTGTCACAAGCAAGTAGAAAAAGTAATTTGCCAAACCGATCTTGGGCAACACTTCCAATTGCAGAGAAAAAGCAAAATGTAGTTGATGAACTTATGGATGAGATGGCTAGTAAGTATCTACCTGAACTCAAAGAGTACTCAACTGCTACAACTATAAAATTGTCCGCAATTTTTGGTTTGTTGACAATACTTGCGATTATTCTTGGAGTAAGAGTGCTCACTCTTGCAAGTGAAGAAGCTCAGAGGGTCGCTGCAGCAGCAGCCGAAGCAGATCGCCAGCTCCATAATATTGTCCAGTCGAATTCTTCTTTGACTCAATTGCAACACCAAAATTGTTTTGCAATTTACCCAACTTTTGAAGAGGAAATATTTACTGAAGAAATTGGTGTAATCGTCGATCTCGCTCCAGAACTCCCAAGAACCTTCAGAGATTTGAAAAACGTAATAGAAGTTTCAATTGCAAGAAGTGAACCTTTACCTGCGGACTTTTTGTCTCGATGGGGTGGAGCGTTGCGTACTATTTCTTCAGCTTGGCCTTTTGTAGACAATCAATTACAAGAAGAAATAGGCACACTAGTCCATGACACAATTGCTGTATCGCCGCAAATGCCTGGGTTAACTGAAAAATTACTCAAGACATTTAGGGACATCTTGCGAGACGAACAACAAGAATTTAATATTTTCAAAAGACCTTGGTTTTATGGAGAACTCGCTAGGTTGTCATGTTCTAATGAATTGTTGCCTTCTACAATAAAGTTGGTCAAAGAGGTTGCAGACAAATTTAGCCTCGATTGCGATGTGTATCAAATGAGACGAGAGGTAACTAGACTGCTTGGTATTGAACTTGTAAAGAGTACAGAACTTGTAAAAAGTAGGTTTCTTCCATGGGAACAGTGGCTTGCCATTGTAAACCGAGAAACTGATGCCACGTTATCTACGTACTTAAAACTGCAAGTTATCACATTTATTGTGCATAATTCTGTAGATCTCACTAGAGAAAGTGATACTCGGAGAGTGTTAGGTAGATTGTTGCAAGAAGTAGACTGGATCAGAAGCGATCTTGCACGTGAATCTCTTTTACACATGTTTATTGATGAGCAGGTGAGCGCTGTAGATCTTTGGGCTATCACGAATATGCTAGTTGATCGAAAAGCAATACCCTGGCTCCTCTCTGAGCACACTATACAAATAGATGATGATTTATCCAAGAGAGAACAAGTAGAGAATCAATTACAAGTACTCTGGCCTAAAGTAGAAAGTACAAAGATCCAAGTACACACATTGCTAATTCCAGCAGGATTTGACCCAGTGCTTATTTCGGTTTGGGAAGAATTGACTTTACTCTGCGATGATGAATCTGCTAGTCCGGTTGAGAGATTTGTTCACGCTCGTAGGTTAAACGAAATAGCCGCAGCGATTTGGGTTGGAAGACCAAGCCGAGCATGGGAACTAGTAGATAACATCGATCAAGCTACTATGTATGAAGATGCACCCGCACTTCCCGCCGGTGGGAGAAGCAGTGGAAAATTACATCAAAGGTTTACAAATACAAACCGTGACCCTGATGCAATGTTGGAATTGTTGAACTTTGTACGAAGTTCAGAGTATGCATCACTCCACCCTAGAGATGCAGCAACTGTTGTCAGAGCAGCCTACTTTTATAGTGATCTTGAAGTACGAGAAGAAGCAGTTGCACTGATTTGTGATCAATTTTCTCGCAATTCTGATGTCGCAGTCGCAATCGTAAATGTTCTTACGAAGAATGCTAAGACACAGCAAGTCGAATCACTCGTTGCGTATTTAACAGATGTTATCCTCCCTCCCCGACATGATTCTAATTGGTTAACAACTGCTAGAAAAGCTCTAGTGCAACATGCCCTAACAGCAGGGAATCAAAATCTTGCGGGTCTAGATGCTGCAGCAATTTCAGCTGGAATTTCTGCTCTAGGTGAAGCGCTTATTGTAGACCCTTCTCGTTTGAGACCTATGCAGGAAATCGATGTTGATCAAGCGTTTGACCGCTTGTTACGTGCATGGAGAAAAAGGCTAGGTATCAATAATTCTATTAACAGTAAAAATTCTAGTAATGTGTTGGAGAACCAGCTTCGGCAGCAACTGGAATACATTCAATTACTACTTCAGTTAGAGTTTGTTTGGAGTGGGGAAAAGAGTATGGCTGATGATTTGAAAAAAATTGGTACTTCGCAAACACTTGTAGAACAAATTTCTGAGGCAGAGATTGCTTCTCTACGAATTTGGAAGCGGATGCTCCAACTTGCAAAAGAAGAATTTGATGGAGGTGTTTCACAATGATGTCCGATTTTTTTATAGGTACAGTTGTATTGCTAACTTCAACCTTCTTTTTTTCTGAACCTGTTCAGTTTGATGGCTCTGATGGGATGGCTTATATCGAATTAGCGGAGGACGTACTTGCTGATGGTACGAGCGAAAGAGCTATTCAAATAGCAAGAAAATGCTATGTTTTAGCAGCAGCAGTAGACCCACGGCTTGAACGGTCGGCAATACTAGGATTGATTGAAATTGAAGATAACACACAAAGGCTTGAACAGCTCATCGCTTCGTTGCCATCTGGTAACTTACTATTAGGCGAAGTAGTCGTGCATGTAGATGCAGTTCGACCTTCGGCATCGCCGGAAGCAATATTTGCAGCTTGTAAAGAAGTGCAAAATCTTCGATTGTTAGACAAGATACAACTCTTGGAAAGAGATAATCAACAATTAGAGTTGCTTCGATATGCTTCACTTTCTCTTCCGCATTCGTTGCGTCAAATACTGCTCGAAGGTGGTAAAGTTCCAGTCAATCAAAAAGTTGAGAGTCAGACATTGAAGGCGGAGTTGCAATTATTAGGTAGTACCACGCAATGGTCCGCCGCAGTATTAGTTGAAGGGAATGTTCCACTTGATGTTGCAGGGACCATTGATTTAGCTGCACTTATTGGAGTTGACACTTCAACCTTTATTTTTAAAAACGGAAGATGGTTAGCCCCGTAGTCAAGAATCTTTAAAGTAGAAGTTGTACTTACTTTTTAAGACTGGCATGACATCTTCAACAGCATTCGGAGTTGGGATCAGCCAGTATGCCCAATCCGTATCATGTGGAGGCATTGCGAGTTCAAGTCCATCTCGAACAAAGCGCTTGAGACGCCTTGTTGATAGTTGATCGATAAATTCATGTGTAAGTTGCGTGGCGATCATAATATCCTCTGGAGAGGGAACCACAATAGCAAGTGGTTGTTCGCTGTCTTTTGCGAAAAAAGCAACGGACCAAAACCACGCTTCTCCATACCAGTGTGGCCTAGTCTCGATGTCGCCTAATGCCTCAATTTTAGTGATTGCTTTGTCGAAAGCCTTTTTGGCATCATTGATGACTAATTTTCTAAGTTCTTCAATAGTTGGTGTATTGAATTCATCTGTCCATTTTGATGGGGGTGCGTATTTTGGCATAGTGTACCTCTGCAAGTGCGGTGTAGAATCGACCATGATAGCATACGCTTGAAGGACATTACAAGTGACAGATACACCACCACAATCAGAAGTTGACATCTCATCATCATCTATTCTCCTCGTTGACGACAACGTTCAGAATCTGGAACTCATGCAGGCTTTCCTTGAGGAACTGCCATGTACGATTCAGACTGCCTCTGATGGCATCGAAGCAATTGAGAAAATAGAACGCAACATCCCAAATTTGCTGATTCTAGATGTCATGATGCCTCGAATGAGTGGATTTGAGGTATGCCAGAAAGTTAAATCTCAACCCTCGACCAGAGATATTGTGGTGATTATGGTGACTGCTCTAAATGAAGTAAGCGATTACGAGCGTGCTGTAGACTGCGGGACGGACGAGTTTATCACGAAGCCAGTAAATAAACTTGAACTGCTTACTCGAGTTCGTACGCTTCTAGAACTCTCCTTGGTGAAGCAGGGGTTCAAATGCGACTGAGACAATCTTTATCTATAAGTTCAGATACCCGCCACCACTAGGTCCTTAAGATAGGCCATCGCCAGTCTGGTTTAGTGAGATAGTCAACCTCATATTTAATCATTGTAAACTGACACTTGAACATCCCAAGTCAACGGCTGGTACGACAGCAGCCTGTCCCACACTCTGTGAAAGGTGGCGTTGGGAGTGTTGCTACCTCTGACAAAGGGGGGAACAGGCTGCTGGGCAGTCTGTACTCAATAGGATAAGAATTACGCTGCTGGGCGGCGTGTGATCACAGCAGGGGTGTCGCTCATTCGAACCCATCCACGAGTGCCACGGGGCTCTAGGGTGATGAGAAGATGCTCGTAGTATCGACGTAACGCAGATAAGTCGAAACCAGAGAGCCAATCAATAGGCGCGGTGGGGTTTAAGCGGCAAATTGCGTCGATAACTTGATTCTTTGTAAGCATTGGTGTTTCCTTCCTTATTGCTGTGATAAGAACGAAATCGGGAACATCTATACTATCCCTTGATTTGATAACACGCTGAAAATCTAGGAAATGAACCTATATTTTGAACTACCACGATCGGTAGTATCACATAGCAAACAGCACCTACAAGATGTTGTGGGTGCTGAAAAATGAATGCTCAAATTTTTTTTTGAGGTCAGAAACGGACGTTACATAGCAGGAACAAAGATCGACGATCCTGCAGCGATATCTACTTTATCTAAGTGCCCTGAGATAGGTTCCTTTCCCGAAGTAACTATCCCATGCATGTGGATATTTGAGCCATGATGTGTCATCACGCCTTCTTGCTCTTTGGCAAAAAACCCTACGATAAGCATGTCTGTTTCCGCACCGTGTAATCTCCAAGGTTGATCTTTATTGGGAAGATCAGGGGAGGCAACAGGGCAAAAGCCGTTGATAACATGTAGATCAAAACTGTTCGTATGTGCGGATACATAGAAGGGAAACGGCTCATCAACATTCACGCCATTACGTTTTGCAACAGTTTCGACAGCTGTTTCAAAATCCATATCTGGAGGAATCGAATCTCTCGTCCAATTGTCAACGTACGCAACTGTAAGGAAAGTCGCCGATTGCTCATCTGAACCTAGGGTTGAGCTGGCTATTGCGCCATCAGGCGTTGTGGCAACAAGAATCTTACCGTCGAGAATGGTGATCTCGCCTTCAAGTTCTGTTAAAGCACCAACAGCAAAAGCGTGGGGCTTTGAAGATATCTCCTTAAAAGTCACTCGGCTTTGGGTGTTACCCATTCGAAGTGCATCCCGCATCCCACCGTATTGGCGTACTGTAACTGTTTGACTGCTACAACCTGTAAGAAAAAGTAAACAAGTTAAGAGGATCCGCATGTGCATGAGCAGCCACAGCCTCCCTTCGAAGCAGAAGCATAGATCGCTTCGACGGCAGGCCAATTGACAACATTCCACCACGCGGAAACGTAATCAGGACGGCGATTCTGATAATGCAGATAGTAAGCGTGTTCCCACACATCGAGCGCAAGCAAAGATGTACATCCGCACATGCCTAAATCAACCATGAGTGGGTTGTCTTGATTCGCTGTGGAGCAAACACAAAGATCGCCTGACCCGTTGACAGTGAGCCAAGCCCAACCAGAGCCGAAGCGAGTTGCAGCAGCATTTGCAAATATTTCCTTGAGTTTATCTAAGGAGCCAAATGTAGCATCAATTTTGTTTGCTAAATCTCCGCTTGGACCACCACCACCTTGAGGGTTCATGATTTTCCAAAAGAATGTGTGATTCCAATGGCCGCCACCGTTGTTACGTACTGCTCCACGGATGTCTTCTGGGAGTTTATCTAAGTTTTTAACCAACTCATCGACACTGGTGTTCGCCCAATCGGTTCCTTCAACAGCTGCATTAAGTTTTGCAACATATCCGGCGTGATGTTTCGAGTAATGGATCTCCATCGTACGAGCATCAAGATGAGGCTCTAATGCGTCAAATGCATAGGGTAATTCTAATTGTGTAAAAGTCATAGTTACTTTTCCTTTCACACCTATTGTACTTGTTGTGAGATCGTATGAAAACCTGCGCCAAAAGAATCATGCATACTTGTTGTTCCGTCATACCAAAATATCTTGATATCTTCTATTGCTGTTTCGCCTGCAAGCCCGATGTGAATTCGCGAGTCATTTGCTGCTAGGTAACTCCAACTTGATTGGACAGGAAACGAAATTCTTCTGTCTGCTAGGGTTGCTGCAACGACAGTTCCAATTGCTGGTTTTCCATGCTTGTCTTTTATAGTAAGAGACACAAAATTACCACGCTGTTCAACTTGGTTCATCAAGAGATACGCGGGGGCATCGCGGTTGATCACGAGCACATCTATGCCGCCGTCATTGTTTACATCTCCAAATACTGCTGCTCTGCTAGTGTGAACAAGTGAAGAGTCCACGCTACCTTTAACAAGAGTCCAGCCGTTTGTATGCCCACGTAGCAAATAATTCTCTTCTGCAAATGGATCATCAGTTGTTGGTGTGCCTATTTGCTGTACTAAGCCATTTGCTTCGTACAAATCGAGGACGCCATCGTTGTCAAAATCAACCCATCCTAAGCCGAATCGAGTGGCGTGCCTTGTTGCTGTGCGTATCCCTTGAGAAGCGGTTGCGTCAGTAAAAAAGTTGCCCTCATTTCGATGTAACGAATCACTCTCGCCTGTAATGTTACATACAAGGATGTCTAAATCGCCATCAGAATCAAAATCTGCACTCGTTAATCCCATGCCTGCTTTTGGCTGTCCTTCATCATCAAGTGCGCAGCCTCGCTGTGGTGCAACATCTGTAAACGTCCAATCGCCGTTGTTCATCCACAACTGATCCGCCATTCCATCATTGGCAACAAATATGTCAATGCGTCCGTCACCGGTGTAATCATTACATAAAATTCCTAGTCCAGTGCCTAGTCGCGTGCCAATGCCTGCAGGTTCAGAAAGATCTGTAAAAGAACCGTCACCATTGTTTCGATAGAGCACATCACGAGCAGGGGCCATGTAATTGGTGGGCGAGCAATAGTCAAGTACTCCTTTGTCATTAAAACACTCCAGCTCTAAGGCATCAGTCCACACTAGATAGTTAGTCGCGTATAGATCGAGATCCCCATCTTGGTCGAAGTCGGCAAAAGAAGCACTTGCTCCCCACCCTTGATCATTCACTCTCGCTGCAACTGAGACATCTTCAAAAGTGCCATCTCCGTTGTTTTTGAGAAGTACGTTTTCTCCAACATTTGTGATGTAGATGTCTACGAATGAATCATTGTTGAAATCACCTATTGCGACTCCCATTCCATATCCTGTGTCACCAGTGTTCGACAGTCTAGTGACGTCTGTAAAGATTCCATCATCATTTCTAAGAAGTACGTTCGACTCAGTTTTCAATGAGCCAAGATGTCCTCCTTGAATAAAATATAAATCTAAATCCCCATCATTGTCATAATCTAGCATTGCTGCGCCGCCGCCAATAATTTCCGGCATATTGAACTTGCCAGTGTCTCCGCTGATCCAGGAAAAGTCGACACCTCTTTCACTCGCTTCATCTAGGAGCCAAGGCTGAATGTCATGCGATTGAGGAGGACGATCGTGGAGTTCTTCTCCCGAACAATGCAATAAAAATAGCGAAAGAAGGGCAATGCGTTTCATTGTTTACTTCCTTGCTGAGAAATGGAGTTGGCGGCTCGCTGAAGATGAGGATCATTTGGAAATTTTGAGAGAGCTTTTTGCAGGATGCGTGCAGCTTCACTCGGTTGTCCAATTTTTGAGAGCGAAACTACAAGCCCTCCAATACTAAGCGTTGCATTTGGTGTTGTTTGAATAACCAGTGCAAACTGATCGGCAGCTTTTTCATATTTTCGCAAATCTAGATACGACATACCAAGCATTTCACGATCAGATGGATTATTCGACCCGATAGCGATCGCTTGCTCAAAATACTTTGCAGCTTGTTGTACATTCGCGCCTCGAAGTGCTATTTTGCCAGCAAGAGAGTGTGCTTGAGAATTAGTGGGTCGCAACTCAATTGCTTTCTTGATGTACCCCTCCGCTCGGCTAAGGTTACCGCTTTGAAATAAAATTTGCGCCATCGTCAATTGCGCTTCCGAGTGATTTGGGTTCCAGCGAATCGCGTCACTACAACTTTTTGTTGCGTCACTTATCTGATTTAATTGCAATTGAACATTTGCAAGGTTGGTTAATATTGTTGGATGTCTAGGATTTAATTTCGCTAATAATGCAAGCGAAGTTAAAGCGCCGGTTGGATTGCCGTTGTCAAGTTTAGCGATTGCTTCAGAGATCTTTGCTGCAAATCCTCTCTTGTAACCAATCATTTCGTCGAACCATGGGTCTTCCCATTTAGGTGGAGTTACGCCTGTATTAAGAAGTAGAGGAGTGGCCTTTTCAATTAACCCTGCGCGTTGGTAAGCAGTCCCTAGAAGATAAGAAAGGTACGGGTGGTTGCCGCCACGATTTCTTATCTCTTCTAAGAGGACAATTGCCTCGTTTGCGTTTCCCATTTGAAGTTCTACCCGAGCGTTCCCCACCAACGCTGCGACTGCTTTAGGGTTCGCTTCAAGAGCAAGACTAAACGCATTTTTTGCGTCTTCTAATTTGCCAAGATCTAGCAACCAATACCCTCTACGCCAGTAAGCAGGAGTGTAATTCTCGTACTGTGAACAATTGGAAATAGCTTGGTCGTACTTTCCAAGCTTTGCAAGTGAAAGCGCGAGCCAATACCTTGATTTAGTTGGGGTGCTAGGTAAGTTGATCGCTGCTTCATAACATAGAGTTGCATCTAGATACATTCCGTGCGCTTGCAGGTACAGTCCTAGCGTAGTCCAATTTTTAGCAGACCCGGTTGTTTGCAGGTCTTTGATTGCCCGTTCG
>JABHZL010000016.1 GCA_018656645.1 Phycisphaerae bacterium | reverse complement strand
TTGTGTCACTAATTGCCATGCTCATCTACAAGACAATACTGCTTTAGAAGATGATACTCAGCAACGGATTGATAGTATGGCATCAGAACTCGTGAGAATTATTAGCAGATTGCACTAACAATTTGCTACCATGCACGCATGTTTACATTCATTGTTATAACACTTGGATCAGCGATTGCTCTTCACATTCTTCTCTTCGTTGTTACCAAACTTTTTGGTAAAGGTGGCGAGGGAACGCTTGGTGATATCCGAACCGCGATTGGCTCATCTCTACCAACCCCACTTGGCGTAGCCATTTGGGTCGTTGCGTCAACTCTTGTAGCAGAGAAACTTGTTGAACATTTTGCGTGGAACCCATTTAAAATTGAATCTGGCGAAACAACCATTACAATAGATGGGCTCCTATCGATGATTCGTGCTGGGCTACTAGTTATACTCACTACATGGTTTGTCGCTAGAGCCATCCGTGCATTTTCACAAATTTTAAACAACTGGCATCACAACAAAGATGATGTTGAACTAGACACAACTGCAATTCAAGCACTTGCATCTGTTGGTGTTGTCGTTACATGGGTCGTTGGTTTTATTGTAATGCTTCAATCACTTGGTTTCAATATGAATGCTGTCATCACTATCGGTGGTATCGGTGGTGCCGGCATTGCATTTGCATCAAAGGATGTGGTTGCAAATTTCTTTGGTGGAATTGTGGTCATGCTCAACCGCCCTTTTAAAGTTGGTGACAACATCATCTCAGGAAAAATCGAGGGCAAAGTTACAAGCATCGGCTTGTACGCAACATACTTAAAGACTGAAGATGGCAGTACGCTCTATGTGCCAAACTCTATTTTTAACAATAGTGAAATTTTAAAAACAAATTAACGTAGGTTGTGCGAAAGACTCAATACGAGCGGATGGACTACGTCCCCTCAACGAATTATATTTAGGATCCCCTCAAAGTGCGTCCCGCTTTGAGGGGTTTTTTTGCTTGTCAAATTAAACGCACCGAAAGTTAATAAATTTACTTCAATAATTCTTGGAGGTAACGTGGACGCTTCAGAGCTTCAAGTACCACTTCGCAGTCAGCAAGTGCTCTGTGCGCATCATCATGGGGAATGCCAAGAAAATCTCGAATTGTTCCAAGCCTCTGGTTTGGTAAACCGTGGTTCTTCACCCACTTAATCCCAAAACAACTGCACTTCCATGGCTTATCAATACTCATGGGCAAGAGTTGCTCAAGAAACTTGTAATCAAAGCCTTTGTTGTGCGCGACGACAAAATCCGCACGTGTAAAAATAGATTCCATTTTTCCATAATCAAGTGTTTTGCCTCTGACCATGTCATCTGTAATACCGTGCACTCGAATCACGCCAAATGGAATCGGATCGGTTGGCTCGCGTAACCCTTGATACGTTTCAACAATTTCAACACCATCATGATCAAGTGCGTTATAACGAAAGAGAATGATTCCAATCTCAACAACTTCATCTCCATGACGAGGGCTCATGCCAGTGGTCTCAACATCCACGATTGCACCGAATTTGTAGTCGTGTATGAGTGACGTTTGCATTATCTGTCTCTTCGAATGTGTGGTTGCATTGGAGGATAAGGAACTGGTTGCCATACAGCATCATTTTCCCATAAACCATCTTCTGCAACCACTTGCAAGATCGTCATCACCAAATCAAAAATGACTTTCGCCCCCGCTTCTACAACATCTCGATTTGCACTGCTGCCATACGTAGACATTCCATGTACCAATTGCGAACGCAACATCGAAGTGCATTTAATAAGTGGAACTAACACGTTAATAACTTCATCTGCATCATGATAGTGCTTGCCGATTTTACGCGGCTTTGTTCTTACTTTGATCGCCTCTTCTCTTGTTGGGTTTCCCCAATAAGAGTTGATTAAATGTTCTTCTGACAACAAACGATCGCAATGTTTTCGATTCCCTAGAATCGACTCTTGGATACGACCTGTGACATCTTCTTTTACAATCCAACGCAAAAATTCTTCACGTACTTTCCATTCAGGGTCACGATTATCAATATTGCTATCCCATTTTGCATACATCGTATTCAAAGCAATCCACGAAAAGATGAGCCTTGCATCTGCATCATCTGGCACTTCAAATTCTTGTGCTTTTCGCATCCACGACATCGCTCTATGCATGCGCAAACGAATTGCGTCGTGTGTTTTTGCCTTATACAATCGTTCGTGATGTGTAGACCATAGTTCGCTGATTGTTTCAAACATAACTAATCCCTCGGTTCTACTCCTGCGTTCTTTTGCAAGATATTCCAAATGCGTAAATTTTCTTCCACTTGTTCGTGTAACAAATGCGACGGTGTGCCAGCATCATCAAATTGCGAACGAAAACGTCCTTCATATTTGCAGAAATCCTGAATAAAATCACCTTCAAACTTTGCAACACTTCGTTTGCTTTCTGGGTTTCCAGCAATACTCCACTTCTCAGTGGCAGGATCGCGAGAAATAATTGCGTTTCCGTCCGTCATCACCCGTTTTCCAGAATATGGATAATCCAGAGTATCAGTGTAGGTGGGCTCAATTACCTGCTGGGTCATACAATCTCCATTTCTTCACATTCTGCCAATCCAATAGGCGCAATTACGTGGATGTTACCACGTAGAAGGCGTATGATGGTGCAATGCCAACACTGGAAACGATAGTAAACGGACTCGAATTCAAGAATCCATTTGTAATTGGCAGCGGCCCCCCCGGAACAAACGCAAATGTGATTCGAAAAGCGTTTGACGAGGGATGGGGTGGAGTCGTTGCAAAAACAATCAGCATGGATGCTTCGAAGGTAACAAACGTTGCACCTCGGTATGCACGAATGCGTGCAACTGGGTCGAAAGAAGTTTTCGGTTGGGAAAATATTGAACTCATCAGTGACCGCCCTTTCGAAACGTGGATTGAAGAATTTGATAGCGTCAAACAATCGCATCCTGATGGAATGCTTATCGCCTCCGTCATGGAGGAGTACAACGAAAATCGCTGGAAAGAAATGATTGAGCGTTGCCAAGAAGTTGGCGTGGATGCGTTCGAATTAAATTTTTCTTGCCCACATGGCTTACCTGAACGAAAAATGGGCGCAGCAATGGGAGAGAATCCGGACATCGTTGAAGAAGTAACTCGTTGGGTTATGGAAGTTGCAAAGATTCCTGTGTGGGCAAAGATGACACCAAACATTACGCATATTGCAGATCCAGGGGAGCGGGCACTTATTGCTGGCGCAGATGGACTCGCTGCGATTAATACAATCCTAAGCGTCATGGGAGTTGACCTTGAAACACTCAGACCGCAACCTACTGTTGAAGGGTACAGTGTTCCTGGTGGTTACTCATGTAAAGCAGTAAGACCTATTGCACTGCGAATGGTGATGGAACTTGCTCGAATGATGCATGGAAAATATGACAACCAAACCATTTCGGGGATTGGCGGAATTGAGACTGGCGATGATGCTGCGCAATTTATTTTGCTTGGCTCCCATACAGTACAAGTGTGTACAGGCGTGATGATTCACGGGTATGGAATGGTGAAAGAGATGAGCGAAAGTTTGCTTGCATTTATGGAGAAACACAACTTTGAAACAATCGATGATTTTAGAGGTGCATCTCTGCCCTACTTCAGCACCCACGCTGATTTAGTTGAACGTCAAACAAAAGCCAAGGTAGAAGCAAAAGCACGCCGAGAAGGAATGGTGCAAAAAGATGCGCAGTGGTCTGGTGATGACTTTGTAGCACAGTCGGACAAGTTAGTATCTAACGATTAACTAATCATCTTGGGAGGTAAATCCCTGAGCCAGTTTCACCAACAAATTTTCCTTGCTCTGCGACAACTTTACCTCGAAGAAAAACTACATCACTTCTACCTTTGCGTTCCATACCTTCAAATCCACAGTAATCAATTTTTGATAGCCCATCTTCGTGCTTGAAAGTTCCTACATAATCTGTGTCATATACAACTATGTCGGCATCAGAACCAACTACAAGTGCCCCCTTCCGAGGAAACATATTGAATTGCTTTGCGACATTTGTACTACACACATCTACCATCGTACGAGAATCAATTTTTCCTTTGCAAACACCATAAGTATGCACCAAATCGATGCGTTCCTGAATTGATGGAATGCCGTTTGGAATCAATGTAAAGTTTTCAGTACCCATATCTTTTTGCCCCTTGAAATTAAAGGGAGCGTGATCAGTACCGATAGTAGAAACTAAACCATTTGCAAGCCCATTCCAAAGTGCCTCATGTTCTTCCTCGTCACGAAGTGGCGGTGACATTACAAACTTTGCACCTTCAAAGTTTGGGCGTTCTGCATATGTTTTATCCAAAACAAGGTGAGGCGCAACTGCTTCAACTGTGACATCAACGCCACGCTCCTTCGCTTCCATCGCACGCGATACCGCTTCGCCACATGAAGTATGCACCACATACACTGTTGCGCCGGTTTGTTCTGCAAATTCGCAAAGATGTTGCACACCTCCGGCTTCTACATTCCGAGGGCGAGATGGTTCATGCCACTCTGGACCGGTTTTGCCTTCCGTGAGTAATTCTTTTTGTTTCGAATCAATTGCTTCAGCATTTTCGCAATGCGCAGTTATCGTCACGCCAAGTTCCTTGGCAAGTTTCATGAGTTCAAGTAGATTCTCGTCAGAAATGTTTAACGCGCCTTTGTACGCCAAGAAAATTTTGAACGATTGCACCCCCTCATTTGCAACTAGCTTCCGAAGTTGTTCTTTTGCGAGTTCATCAAAGCGAACGACTGCTAGGTGGAACGTGTAATCGCAACAGCACCCATCTTCTGCAAGGTCTTTCCATTCTGTAAAAGCGCTCGCAGGTTCATCATCTGAACCGGGACAAATCATTTCAATGATTGTGGTCGTTCCACCAACAAGTGCCGCCTTGGATGCAGATTCGTGATCATCAATTGCATTAGTCCCCATAAACGGAAGGTGAATATGAACATGAGGATCGATGAATCCCGGGAATACACACTTGTTTGTTGCGTCTATAACTTGTGTGCCTTCAAGCCCTCCACCTTCTTTAATTTCAGCAATCGTTTCTCCATTGATACCAATATCACCAACAAAAGATTGTTCAGGTGTATAAATTGTTCCGCCATGGATAACTGTATCAAACATTACGTTGTTTCCTTTGCAAACACATCATCAAGAACATCAACTATAAAATTAATATCTTCTTCAGTCACACACATAGGTGGCGTAATTCTTAGAACATTGCCATAGAACCCACCTTTGCCAACAAGAAGCCCCATATCCTTACATGTTTCGATTGCATCAACGGTGAGTTTGGAAGCTGGTGTATTATTTTCGTCTTCGACAAGTTCAATCCCCACCATTAAACCTTTGCCACGAACATCACCGATGCACGCATATTTTTTCTGCAATTTTCGCAACCCATCAAGCAATGTATTACCAAGACATTTGGAATTACCTTGCATGTCATCTTCAAGAATAACTTCTAGAGAAGCAAGCCCTTGCGCGCAAGAGACAGGATTCCCACCAAATGTATTAAAGTGAACTGCTTCTGTCATAGATTTAGCAATCTCTTTTGTCGTTACAACTGCAGCAAGTGGACAGCCGTTTCCAATCCCTTTTGCCATCACAACCATGTCTGGAACAACACCACTATTTTCAAAACCCCAAAAATGTTCTCCAGTTCGTCCAAAACCTGTTTGTACTTCGTCTGCGATACAAACTCCACCAGCAGCCCGAACGTATGAATACGCATCATTGAGATAATTTGGTGGCATTTCTACAATTCCACCAACGCCTTGAATCGGTTCCGCAATGAAAGCTGCAATACCGCCGGTAGAGCCCCTATCAATAAGATCTTGAACATCGCGAGCGTATTTTTTGCCGGCATCTGGATCATCATATCCAAAATGACCACGATATCGATCTGGCGTAATCGAGTGCAAAATGCCAAAACCATGCGGGACGGAATACTTCCAATTCGAATGCGCAGTCAACCCCATCGCTCCTTGAGAGCCACCGTGATATGCATTCCGAAGTGCGATGACATCGTAATTTTTGGTGTACGCTCTTGCCATTAAAATGGCAAGGTCGTTTGCTTCAGAACCACTATTTGTAAAGTACACAACATCAAGACCATCTGGCAAAGTACTTGTAAGTTTCTCTGCGAACTTCGCAATGTTCGGGTGCAAGTAAATTGTTGTTGTGTGTTGCAAGCGTGCATTCTGTTCGTTTACAGCTTTCATCACTTTTGGGTGGCAGTGCCCCGCACTGATAGTAACTATGCCGCCAATACTATCGAGATATCGCTTGCCTGTCTCATCATACAAATACTGCATGTGCCCATCAACAATCATGATTGGATCTTTGTAGTACATCATAAGTGCAGGTGTTAGATATTCGCTGCGAAGTTTTTGCACCTCTTCTTTTGAAGGACCGTCGTATTTTGGTGGAGTAAAATCACATTCAGGAAGTTTAGGCACGACTACGTTCTCCTAGATTGAAAATGCCATACAACACAAATGCAATTGTGATGCCGACAAACCAAGCATAACTATAAAGTTGATTAAAAAATTCTGGGAATAAATCTGTATTAAAAGCGGCGTTGATGAATCCAGGCAGATTTGGCGCAACGGCAACGCAAAGCACAAAAATAGTGCTCCAACGTAAACCAGAGTACTGTCCACGAGAATCGTACAACGCATCACTGTTGAGTTTCATTCTTCGAATAATAAAGTAATCACAAATCATGATTCCAGCGATTGGTCCAAGCAAAGCACTGTATCCAAGAAGCCAAGTAAAAATGTACCCACTAGGATCGTTATATAAACGCCAAGGCATAATCACAATTCCAATAACGCACGTAATAATGCCGCCAGTTCTAAACGATATTTTTCTGGGGATGAGATTTGCAAAACCATTTGCGGGACTTACGACATTCGCAGCGATGTTGGTCGAGAGAGTTGCGACAGTTAATGCAATCAACGCAATAACAACAGCAGTTGTTGAGCCAAGTTTCCCAACAAGTTCTACTGGGTCCCAAATCGCACTGCCATAAATGACAATTGTCGCAGATGTAACAGCAATGCCAATAAAAGAAAAAAGCGTCATCGTCGTTGGCAAACCAATCAGTTGTCCAAGGGCTTGATCTTTTTGTGATTTACAATACCTCGTAAAGTCAGGAATGTTTAAACTAAGCGTTGCCCAAAAACCAACCATCGCGGTGAGTTGCGGGAAAAACATTGGCCAAAACGGCGCGGGATCTTCTGGTGCTGGAGGAAACATCTTCGTGATGCCACCAACTTTCACTGCCGCCCAAATCAACATCGCAAGCCCCAGGGCAATTAGAAACGGCGCCGCCCAAGATTCGAGCCACTTGATGCAATCAATACCCCGAACAACAATTGCGAAATTCAAAACCCAAAATACCATGAAGCACGTGAATTGCGTTGTTGTGATTCCAAGAAATGGAACCACTGATGTATCTGCTGCAATATCTAACCATCCAAGTGCGCATAGTGCTTGGTAAATGGCAAATCCACCAATCCATGTTTGAATACCAAACCAACCGCACGCAACAAGTGACCGTGCGATTGCAGGAATGTGCGCGCCCCGAGTTCCAAAACTAGCGCGAGCAAGAACAGGAAACGGAATACCGTACTTTGTACCTGCGTGTCCCATTAAGATCATTGGCACAAGGACGATCAAATTTCCTAGAAGGACGGTCAGAACTGATTGCCACCACGTCATCCCCGCTTCGATCATGGATCCTGCGAGCACATAGGTAGGAATGCACACAGACATACCTATCCACAGTGCTGCTAAGTGCCACTTGTTCCAAGTTCTTTTTTCTAGAGGAACAGGGGCAATGTCTGGATTGATGAGATGGTTTGATTCAGAAGTCATGGCGCAGTTATTTGTGTGTAACTTTCTGGTCTACGATCCCTGAAGAATTGCCAAGTATTACGAACCTCTTCAATCATATCAAGATCTAAATCTGCGATGACAACTTCATCTTGATCACGCGACCCTTCAACCATAATCTGTCCGCGTGGGTTACAAAAATAACTCTGTCCATAAAACTCGCCAATATCCCACGGTGCTTCTGTGCCAACTCGGTTAATTGCACCGACATAAAATTGGTTTGCGACGGCATGGGCGGGCTGTTCAAGTTTCCACAGATACTCGCTGAGTCCTGCAACAGTTGCCGAGGGGTTAAACACAATTTCTGCTCCGTTTAGTCCAAGTTCGCGAGCACCTTCTGGGAAATGTCGGTCGTAACAAATATAGACACCAATTTTTCCGGCGCTTGTTTCAAAGACGGGATACCCAAGGTTGCCTGGTTTAAAATAAAACTTTTCCCAAAAGCCAGGATTACAGTGTGGAATATGGTGTTTCCTATATTTCCCAAGGTATTCACCATGTTCATCAATGACCGCTGCCGTGTTGTAATACACGCCAGTCATGTCGACTTCGTAGATTGGAACAACGAGAATCATCTTGTGTTCTTTTGCAAGTTCTTGCATTAGTTTAATTGTTGGACCATCAGGAATTTGTTCAGCAATTTCATACCAACGCGTGTCTTGCTCTGCACAAAAATACGGACCATAAAATATTTCTTGCAAGCATGTGACTTGCGCACCTTGATCTGCTGCTTGTTTGATGAGTTTGATATGTTTATCGATCATCATTTTCTTCGTTTCTGCAATAGATGCATCGGGTGGTGCTGGATTCGATGCTTGAATAAGTGCTGCTCGTGTAATTCGTGCCATGTCATTTCCTTTGCAAAACTACCTCGTAGGCAGTTTCTTCAATTTCTGATTCGGGAGTTAGAACCAACGGCTCACAAGAATGCGACCTTCGGTATAAAAACGAACTGAATCTTCACCGTTGGAATGCAATGTTCCAAAGAACGAATCCTTCCAACCACAAAACGGGAATACTGCCATCGGAGCAGGAACGCCTACGTTGATGCCAATCATGCCTGCCCCTGCTGTATCTTTAAATTTGTTTGCTGCGTACCCGCTGTCAGTAAACATCACTGCCATGTTTCCGTACGGCGAACGTTGCGTCACTGCTATCGCTTCGTCAAGCGTATCGACTCTCAGGATAGAAAGAACTGGGCCAAAAATTTCTTCCATCGCAAGAGCCGAGTCGTGTGGGACGTTATCAAAAATAGTTGGTCCCACGAATCCAGATCGATTAATATTTCTTCCATCTAGAAGCAAATCTGCCCCTGCTGCAACACCACCCTCAATTGCTTTTGTGACGCGCTCCACACTTGATTCGTCAATGAGAGGCCCCATAGTGCAACCTGCTTCATCACCTTTTGTTGTTTTAATTTGTTTCGCTGCCTCAACAATTTTTGTAACAAACCATTCGGGGGCATCTCCAACCAAGACTGCAACTGAACCTGCCAAACATCGTTGCCCTGTATTTCCCATCGATGAACTAATCACCCCGTCAATTGCAGCATCTTGATTTGCATCTGGCATGATGATCATGGTGTTCTTAGCACCAGCCATACATTGAACTCGTTTCCCTGCAGTGGACGCTGTAGTGTAAATATGTTTTGCAACTGCAGTTGATCCAACGAATGAAACTGCTTTCACTTCATCGCACGTGAGTAAATGATTCACAATATCAGGACCACCAGTCACCATATTCAATACGCCAGCTGGCAATCCTGCTTCATGTGCAAGTTCAACTTCGCGAAGTGCGCAAAGCGAAACTTTTTCAGATGGTTTAAGTACAAATGTATTTCCACACGCGACTGCCATTGGCCACATCCACAGTGGAACCATAATTGGAAAGTTAAAAGGAGTGATTCCAACACAGACGCCGATTGGCACACGCTCGAGCGAACTGTCAAGTGGAATACCTTCCTCGCGTTCTCGACTAAACGAAGTCGAAACTGCAATACGAGGTAGCGTTCGACCCATCATGAGTGATGGCGCACCGCAAGCATATTCAACGCAGTCAATTCCACGGCGCACATCACCTCGAGCTTCTGCAGTTGTTTTACCATGTTCATCAACAATCATCTGCGTCAATTCATCAAAGTGTTGTTCAAGTAATTCCTTATACCGAAACAAAACTTGACATCGATCGCCTACCGGAGTTTCACTCCAACCCCGATATGCGGCAGATGCTGCCTTGACTGCAGCGCCTGCTGCTGAAACTTCATCCATAGAAACCTCAGCAAGCAATTCACCAGTAGCAGGATTAGTATCACTGCACGTGTTATTTGATGTTGGTGAAACTGTTTTGCCGTTAATAAAATGTTCAATTGTTCTTGTCATGTTGTAGAGTTTACCTTCCATTCAACTTAGACAACGCATCCTTTGCAGCAGTAAATGTCGGCTGCAATTGGGCAGCGACTGTAAAAGAATCACTTGCCCCGTTTCGATCGCCTAGGCCTAATTGTGCATTCCCAAGATGAAACCACGCCAACGCAAAAGTGGGGGCAAGTTTCACTGCTTGTTCAAGAAATGTTTTTGCATTTTGATTGTCACCAAGATTGAACCAAGTGTAACCTAATGCAGCAAGCATGCGTGGCGTATTTGGTTGCAGTGCATTTGCAACTTCAAGGTGTGGCAACGCCCCAGAAAAATCTTTCTGAGAAATAAGCATATTTCCTAATTCAAACTGCGTAGCAACATCACTTGGAGCTAATTCGGCAGCCTGTTCAAGTGCGTCAATTGCTTCATTTGTTTTACCAACACCTTTTGCAGCAAGTGCCAAACGATAATACATTGAGGAACGCATCTGTGAATTTGTTGAAATGTCGAAAGGAGAATCATCAGGCACTGCAAATGCCCTTGTGTAATACTCGTACGCTTGTGCGTATTGTTTTTGTAACAACGCTAACTGACCTAAATATGTCAATGCGGGTCCATGCTGTGGCTCGTCTTTGATAATTGAAAGCCAAACCTGTTTTGCTTCGTCATAACGTTCTGATAAATACAGCGCCCAGCCATATTTGGAGCGAGTCATGACATAGGACGGATCCGATATCAATCCAAATTCCAAATGCGTTATTGCTTCTATTAAATTTTCACGGGTGATCCGATCACCCAACATCAATATATTTGCGAGTG
>JABHZL010000135.1 GCA_018656645.1 Phycisphaerae bacterium | reverse complement strand
TCCCACTCTCGACAAGTGCCCAAGGTGAAATTCCAACAACCGCTCCAACGATTACAGCCTCTGCTGCAACCATTTTGTCAACTTTTGCATCAATGAGTGAAAAAACATCGCCCAATTTGATGTTCAATTCTTCGCACGTCTCGTACTCATGCACTTCACCAAGCCAATACCTTGCTCTTTTTCGTAGCAGAGCAGCATTATCTCCTTGCATTGCAATCGAAAGACGATCAACCTTGCGAACTTGAAGATACCCATGGAGTTCGCACCCAATCAAGTAGAACACGCCAAGGGCGACGAACAAAACACCTGAGAATGTACACCACCCAACTGCGGTATTCTCCACGAATGCGCCAGTTACAACATCTACACACCACAGCAATGCCATCGAAACCATGACAATCACACCTCCAATCAGGCAGGAATAGAACGCTATACGACGCATCACAGAGTGGTTATTAGAAAAATCTAAACATCAATTTCATCAGTTTCTCAAAAATCTGACGATAACGCATGCAAAGGAGACACGCCATGTCTGAAAATGAAAATAGTAGTTGTTGCCCAGCAAAGAAATTCCCCTTCAAATGTCTTTACGCAGTTTTGCATATTCTGATTCTAACTTGCATGGCGACGTCACTATGGCAAATCGCTGGCGCGTTAGCAGACAAGTAAATCATGGATCTCAATTTTCCACTTTTTTGTACAAACGACGAGCAAGTATCTGGGCTTAAGGTTTGGACAATTGGTACAAAAGATCACGGACATGGCACTTTCGTCAGTGATCTAATTCCATGCGACAGCGTTCGGCTTGCTGAAACAAATCCGGGCGGCGTATACGATTGGCACCCTGCACCACGAAAACAGATGGTCGTCACACTTGGTGGAACAATCGAGTTCACTTTTGGTAATGGTGAAGTTCTAGTTGTAAAGCCGGGCGATGTTTTTTATGCTGCAGATGTTGAGGGTCGTGGGCATAAATGGCGGATCATTGGCGATGATCCGTGGCGACGGTTATATGTACATATTGAAAAACCCCCAGTGACGTAACGTTACTTACTCGTCATCAAGCGGGTGTTTGACTTCTTCAACTTCTTTGGATGCAACTGGGTCTGGAGTAACCTTTGCTGGTGGTAGGTCGGCAGTTGTTTTTTCACTTTTTGTTGCTTGGCGTTCAGCTTCTACATCGATTTCATCGCCAACACCTTTGATTCCCTTTTTAAACTCGACGATTGATTTACCAAAATTGCGTCCAACCTCTGGCAAGCGCTTGCCAAAAATAAGCACCCCGATGACAAGCAAAATGATAATTTCCTGCCATCCAAACGATGTGAATAATCCAAGAAATGATCCGTCAAATATTGTGTCAATCATCATAAAGCTCTTTTCTAGTTAGACCTCAGTGGTCAGAATGAGTATTCTAGCACCCAACGTCTATTCTATCGACGACATTTGGGCATAAACCTTGATACTGGTCGATAAACCCTATTATTATGAGAAAGATACTTTCAATCATCATTATTCTCGCCCTTGGTGCATGCAATAGCTCGCAAAATACTGAGACAATTGCAAATAACACAGGTCCTGAATACTCTAAGCCTCTACAACCGGGTCAGCGAGCACTTACGCATATACCAACTGACAAATGGCCCGATCTTGGAGAAGCATGGGAAGAGCGGGATCTCTTCCTACGAGATTCACTTGATAATTCCATTGCTTGGTTTGATGCTCCTTCAAGCAAACAGTGGTTCCCTATTGAAGGCATCACCCATGAACAAGCAAAAAACTCCGTCATTGCATTACGTGCATTACTTGCAACGTGCAAAACAAAAAACGAGTTTCTCTACAAATTAGAAACCAACTTTGATGTGTATCGTTCTGTGGGATGTGACAACGATGGCACTGTTTTGTTTACAGGGTATTACTCTCCAGATTTTTACGCCTCGACAACACCTTCAAGAAGATATAACGCCCCACTCTATACTCGTCCCGCAGATCTCGTGACTGACCCTTCTAGTGGCGAACCCATTGGTAGAAAACTAAGTGATGGCTCTATCACACCATGGCCCGCGAGAAAAGAAATTGAATCAAGCAATATGTTCAATGGAAATGAACTTGTGTGGGTTGTAGATGACCTTGATGCATACACAATTCATGTCAACGGTTCTGCACGGTTACGTCTTGAAAATGGCGAATTGATGTACATCGGTTACGCTGGAAAAACTGATAGACCTTACACAGGACTTGGCTCATCTGTTCTCAAGGCTGGGTTACTTTCACCAAACAAACTAAGCTTGCGGAATATCCGCCGTCTCTATGACCGCAACCCTAAGCAAGTGAGCAACCTCATTAATGAAAACGAATCATTCGTTTTTTTCAGAGAGTATGATGGTAATTCTTGGCCAGCTGGTTCACTTGGCGTTCCTGTCACTGCTGAGAGATCTATCGCAACAGATAAAAAAATATTCCCTCGTGGCGGGCTCGTTCTTGTAGACACTGACGTTCGCTCGCTCACAGGAGAAATACAAACATTTACGCAATTTATGGTTGACCAAGACACTGGTGGAGCAATTCGCGCGCCGGGAAGAGCTGATCTTTTTATGGGCATTGGTCCAACCGCTGGCATAAAAGCTGGTGGGCAATATGCCGAAGGAAATTTGTATTACATTTTCCTAAAACCTGAATCAATCGCTGCTGTCCAACACTAACGCTGGAGGCCAAGGGCGAACACCCTTTCCGTTCCGCGCATCCCCTTCCATTTTTGTAGTGCCATCAAAACCAATCCGGTTTTCAAAATAATGCATGTCACGAGTTGGATCAAAGCATGCGCAAAAGTTGAAAAACACATCTCCGAGTTTTTCTTTGTCAATGTGATCATCAACTGCAAATATCATCTTGACACGTTCATCCAACGATGCGTCTGCCTGCGTCAGGGCTTCTGCACCATCGCCACCTTTCTTTTTTAGAACTGAAATAATTTCTATTCCATTTCCAGAAGTAGTATGGGTAGCGTCAATACCAAGTTTCCCACCTGATCCAATCTTTGGCGCTGCATGGTCAAGAATATCTAGCGGTCCTCGAACGACTTCTATATGTTGATCAATATCAATTCCTGAAACTGCATCGAAAACTGCTCGTTCGTTATGCACATCAACATGTTCATTCACAATAATGACAATTTTTGTCCAAGCAAGTTGACCAGCACCCCAAACAGCGTGCATCACTTTTCGAGCATTTTCTAGATACGCAGGTTTAATTTTTACGAACAGACAATTATGAAATGTCCCAAACCTTGGCAAATGATAATCAATTATGTCTGGAATCATGACTTTCAATAGGGGTAACATGATCCGTTCGGTTGCTTTACCCAAGTAATAATCTTCTTGTGGCGGAGGACCAACTACAGTTGCAGGGAAAACTGGATTTTTTCTGTGCGTGATCGCTGTTACATCAAGAATTGGATATCTATCTGGCATCGAATAAAAACCAGTGTGATCTCCAAAGGGTCCTTCGAAAACTGCGCCTTCTCCAAGAGGTTCGCCCTGTGGATTGTTAGGTTCCCAGCCACAATCGCCACAATCCGTATTCGCAAAACCCTCAATTACAATTTCACTATTTGCAGGAACCCAAAGGGGAACTGTTTTTGCACGAACAAGTTCAATGCCTCCCTGATTTAGAAATCCCGCCATGAGCAATTCGCTCATGCCCGGAGGAAGTGGAGCGGTTGCTGCGTAGGACAGCACACTCTCACCACCAAAACAAATTGCTACTGGCATCGGTTCACCGATTTCTTTCCAAGATCTCCAATGTGCAGCGCCATCGTGATGTACATGCCAGTGCATTGCAAGTGATGTCGGTCCAAGCAACTGCACGCGGTACATCCCAATATTGTGAGATTTTGGTTTTGATTCAAATCGGTCATCTGCATGAATCGTGTGGATACCTGCGAAGGTTATGTATCTCCCCTCTCCGCCTGATGTCCCGGACTCCTCAGGAGAAAAGTCGTACCCCACCTTTCTTGGGTCTCCATCTGAAGGCCAACACTTGATCAGTGGGAGCCGAGTGAGATCTACCTCCCCATCCTTTGTGTGCTTCACATGTTCTTGGCAAAGCCCACTTCCCTTGCGGCGCTTCGGTTTCATGCCTAGCAGCGGTTTGAATTGTTTCGCCATTGAAATCAACTCTCCAATACCTGATGGCGGAGATGTATTTGTAAGTTTTTCAATTGTGTTAGCAATCGCTTCAAAACCCCCTTCTTCACAACCAATCGCTTGTTCCATGCGTGCGTATGATCCAAAGACATTGATACAAAGTGGAAAATCACACCCCTGAATATTTTCTATGAAGAGCGCTTTACCTCCAAGGTTTTCTCTTCCCATATCAAAGGCAGATGCAAAATGACTAGCAGTTGGACATGGTGCAACTGCTTCTTTTTGCGAGAGCGCAGTTACTTCTAGAAAAGGAGAAACTGATTCCGTTATCCTTTGAAGTTCACCTTCTTTTTCAAGATGATGTAAGAAAGTTTGCAAACACTTGTACGGCATCCACGCATCATAACGCAGGTATACTGCATGCATGCCAGCGATCAATCTAGTTGATATCCACAAAACATATCGAGGTAAAGTGCACGCACTTCGTGGTGTATCACTTGAGGTGAATGATGGAGAAATTTTTGGATTACTTGGACCAAATGGGGCAGGCAAATCCACCCTTGTCAAAATTATCATGACTGTCATTTACCCGACTCGAGCATCAGGCACCGTTCTTGGGCTGCCAATCGGTCACATTGATGGTCTACGAAAAATTGGATACCTTCCTGAACACCATCGATTTCCGGGTTATTTAACAGGATCACAAGTTCTCAATTATTTTTCTGCTCTTAGCGATGTTGACCGATCCACTAGGAAAAAGCGCTCATCAGAATTACTCCATCGTTTGGGTCTTGGAGATTGGGGAAAGAAAAAAATAAGTACATATTCCAAGGGCATGCTACAAAGACTTGGAATTGCTCAAGCATTGATGAATAAACCCCAGTTACTCATACTTGATGAACCAACTGATGGTGTTGATCCTGTTGGGAGAAGAGAAATTCGTGATTTGCTATCCGAACTCAAAGCCGAAGGGCATGCGATTTTTCTAAACAGCCATTTGCTCAGTGAACTTGAAATGGTTTGTGACCGCGTTGCAATTATGGTCAAAGGCAAAGTCACAATGCAAGGAACGATTGACAGCCTTACAAATGAGAGCAAAAGAATTGAAATTGAAGTTGAATGCTCTCCTCCTGATTGGTCACATGAAGCATTCGACAAGGTTGAGGGTCACACAATGACAAAACTTGGTGATGACACTTCATCGGTACAGCATTTGATTGATCGCCTTCGCGCTGAACAGTGCACTATTCGCTCAATCAAGCCCGTACGAGAAACACTCGAAGATTTGTTCATGCGTGCCGTCGATCATATTGATAACCCAGGTAGTCATGGAGGTAAAAAATGAGATTATTCAAAGCACTCCTCCTCGATGCCTACCGCCAACTTAGCGCTGCAAAATTATTCTGGTTAACACTCGGTCTTTCTGTGTTGGTTGTTGTGATGTATGGATCAATCGGCTTCAACGATGAAGGGATGAGTATTTTATTCGGAACTATTAATGTTGAGAATGAATATATCACTGCAGGAAGTCTAGGGGCTCGTGGACTTTATCTTAGCATCTATTCCGGCATTCTAGTAGCCTATTGGCTTGCTTGGATAGCAACTATTCTTGCTTTAATTTCAACATGCTCAATCTTTCCGGATTTTGTATGCGAAGGCTCTATCGAACTTTCCATTTCAAAACCAATCGGCCGACTTCGCTTATTTTTCATGAAATATCTTGTCAGCATGCTTTTTGTTCTATTGCAGGTTTCTGTTTTTTGTATAGGAATTTTTCTTTGCGTTGGACTTAGGTTGGGCGAATGGAATTGGATGCTTTTTGCTGCAATACCGATCGTAACTATTTTTTACAGTTATTTATTTTCTATCACTGTACTCACTGGTATTCTCACGAAATCTAGTATTGCTTCATTGCTCATTACAGGCATCTTTTGGATGACGTTGTTTTCTGTGAATGCAGCTGAAGGAGTACTTACGGGTATCATGACAAGCCAGCAAGTGCAAGTTGAGCGTTACCAAGAAAGTATTGCAAAACAACAAATTGAAATTGAAGCAATCATTGCTAAATCACAAGATGATTTTCGTATTGAATCTCGACAAGCCAAAATTGAAGAGATGACGAATGAAAATATACAAGCAACTGAACTTTTAGATACGCTCGAGGCATTTCATAAACCTATTTCTTGGATTCTTACAGTATTACCCAAGACCTCTCAAACAATTAGCGTTCTAGATCGTTGGTTACGCAGTGATGATGGGTTTGATCTTTCTGCAATCATGGGTGGTGACATGTCGGATATTAAAGAAATTGATCCAACAAACCACATGGCTGTTCGAAGGGAAACGGAAAGAAGAATGCAAGACGAATATGACGGGCGGTCGCTGTGGTATGTGATTGGAACTTCACTCATATTCGAAGGTTTGATCCTTTGGATTGCTTCGTTTATTTTTTGCAAGCGAGATTTTTAGTTCAGGACACACACGATGCGTAACTTATGTGTCCTTACTTTCCAAGTTCACGGCCGCGATCTCTTGCAGCAACCACCGCCTCAACGATAGCCTTGGGAACACCTCGTTCATTCATCACTGCAAGAGCTGCAGCAGTTGTTCCACCTTTGCTCGTGACTGCCTCTCGCAATTGTGTTGCACTTCGCTCATCTCCCAAGAGCAACCCCGCTGCACCGACCAATGTCTGGCGTACAAGCGAATCAGCAGTTGCAAGATCTAGCCCTGCCTGCACGCCACCCTCAATCATTGCTTCAGCCAACAAAAACAAATAAGCTGGTCCTGAGCCACTAACCGCAGTTACCGCATCCATCAAAGATTCATCCACAATTTCCACCGTGCCAATGGATTCAAATAATTGTGATGCTAGTTCCGCATCTGCATCGGTTGCACTTGCCCCTAGCGCCATTCCCGCCGCGCCAAGTCCAATGCTACAGGGCAGATTTGGCATAATTCGAATCACCTTGCAGTGCGTAATTGCCTCGGATATTTTCTGCGTTGAAACACCTGCCATAATCGAAATGACAATATCGGCAGAAACCGCGCTCGCTATATGTTCAAAAATCTGCGGTTTCACCGCGAGTAAGAGTTGAGACGATTCTGGAAGATCCAACGCATCTGCAACACTCGATACACCCATGCTAGTAAAAAATTCTTGGCTTAAGGGATCAGGGTCAGCAACCACAATCTCTTCTGGCTGCAAAATGCCTGCAGAAATCGCCCCAGAAAGAATAGAGCGTGCCATATTCCCGCCGCCAATGACTGCCAATCTCGTCTGCATGGAAGGTACACTACCACCATGACAGGCACAGAGGCAACCCCCAAGATCACCCTTCCATTTGAAGAGCCGGTGGCAGAAATTGATCGGCAAATTCTATCTCTCAAAGAACGAGATGATGCTGAGAATTATGAGAACGAACTTTCTGAACTTCGAGACACTCGTAACAACCTCCTTAAAAAATTGTACGAAAATATTACACCTTGGCAAACTGTAAAGGTAGCTAGGCATCCAGACCGTCCACAAACCACTGACTACATCCGACTGATCTGTCGAGATTTCAGGGAATTGCATGGCGATCGAAGGTTTGGTGATGACGCCGCTATACGCACCGGTTTCGCTCGTATTGGCCCACACAAAGTTATGATCGTAGGTCACCAAAAGGGAAAAAACACTGAAGAGAGAATAGATTGCCATTTTGGTTGTGCGCACCCTGAGGGGTACAGAAAAGCGCTGCATAAAATGAAACTTGCGGAAAAATTCAATATCCCAATCGTTGCATTTGTCGATACTCCCGGTGCGTATCCTGGATTGAAAGCTGAGGAGAGGGGTCAAGCGCAAGCCATTGCAGAGAATCTTAAGGAAATGAGCCGCTTAGAGACACCCATCGTATCTATCGTGATTGGTGAAGGTGGCTCTGGAGGTGCCCTCGGGATCGCAGTTGCAGACCGTGTAGCAATGCTTCAATTCTCTTGGTATTCAGTGATCAGCCCAGAGGGCTGCGCTGCCATTCTTTGGAAAGAGGCAAATGAAGAGACCAATCTCGCCGCTGCGACCAATTTAGCACTCACAAGTCGTGATAATCTGCGAAATGGATTGATAGATGCCATTATTGCTGAACCTCTCGGTGGAGCCCAAAGAGATGAGCAACTTACGGCAACAAATGTAGAGCGTTGGATCGTGGACACATTGACTGATCTATCTCGGTTCAATCCAAAAACATTGGTGCAGCGAAGATATGAAAAGTTTGCAAATATGGGCGTAACTTCCGAAGCGTAAACCCCATATTTCGACATATTTCCACCGCATTGACGAAAACCATCAAAACGAATAGAATCATGACTTCGCACCTATAGGTGCATACTCGATAATAGTTGCTAATGCTTGCAACACAAGGGTTTACAAAGGAGCCAGGTGGTGGCCAAAAAGAAAACAACCAAGAAAACAGCGAAAAAGAAGCCCACGGCGAAGAAAAAGGCTGTGAAGAAGAAAGCAACTTCAAAAAAGAAGGTGGCAAAGAAAAAAGCTGCAAAGAAGAAAATAGCGAAAAAAGCAACCAAAAAGAAGGTTTTGAAGAAGAAGGTTGTGAAGAAAAAAGTTGCGAAAAAGGTCTCAAAAAAGAAGACTACCGCCAAGAAAACTCCGAAAAAGAAGGTTTCAAAAAAAGCGGTGAATACCTCTTCGACTAAGCAAGTTGCCGCCCCTTCAGAGGAAAATGAATCTCCTGCAAAGAAAAAAATGAACCGAATTGCGAGCAATTCATCTCCACTAAAACCAAAAGCAAAACGTAGAAGAGGGATGTCAGTCTCTGAAACTGCAAAAATTACAGAAGCAGATGATCAAGGATTTGTCATCATTAACGGCCGCAAAGTGCGAATGCTCACTATGCCAGAAGGCGTAAAAAGAAAAAAACGTACTAAGAAAAAGAAAGTTGTTGCAGCAGTTGCACCATCTAAAAGAGCAACAAAAACTACTTTGACTGCGAAAGAATTGCGAGTGTACCGAGACAAATTAATGAAGTATCGTGCTGAGTTACTCATAGATCTTGGTGCAATTGAAAGCGAAGCACTTAGTTCAAACGGCGACCTTTCAAGCATGCCTATTCATATGGCAGATGTTGGCAGTGACGCATACGACCAAGATCTAAAACTTGGCATGGCCGCGAGTGAAAGGAAAAGAATCCGTGACATTGAAGATGCACTCGTTCGTATTCGCAAAAAAACGTATGGCGTGTGTCAATTGACCGGTGTTCCAATTCCCGCTGCTAGGCTTCGAGCAAAACCATGGGCAAAATACACCAAGGAATCTGCTGAAAAAATAGAGCGTCAAACCCGCCGCCAATCATGACACCTGCACTGCAATCACCAAGGGCTTGGTGCATCCTACTTGCAGTGATGGCAATTGGGTTTAGTATTGATATTGCAACAAAGATGTATGCGTTTGAACATGTTGCACCAACACCAGTTGTACTAGAGCGTGATCAACTTTTATCAAATACAGCGTGGTCACCGATTCCTCCACACAACGGGGTTGTTGCAATCCCAGGAAGATTATTAAACTTTAGATTAGTACTCAATGACGGTGCTGTTTTTGGTATTGGTTCACAAAAAAGAGGTTTCTTTATTGTGTTTACGATTGTCGCTTTATTAATTGCAGGATGGATCTTTGCAAAAAACACCACGAAAAGCAGCACAATCGCGCACATAGGATTAGGTCTTGTCCTTGGAGGTGGACTTGGAAATCTTTACGATCGTATTTTTATTGGTAGGGTTCGCGACTTCATGCACATGTTCCCAGATCGACATTTACCTTTCTCATGGCCCGGAGGATCGAACGAATGGTTCCCATGGATTTTCAATGTTGGGGACGTGTTATTACTTACTGGGATGGGTCTTTTAATGATCTATTATTGGCGTCAACCGAATCCAACATCTGATCAACCTCAGAAGGCGGAATAAGAATTTCTTGCGTAATTATTTCCGGAAGATTTTCTAGTTCGTGTGCATGTTCAAGAGTAAAGGGACCAACTTCCGTACGACGGATCTCTCTGCAATAGCCACCCGTTCCAAGTTTTTCTCCTAGATCACGAGCAAATGATCGAACATAAAAACCCTTCGCACACGTAATGTCCACTGTAACAAGAGGCCACACATATTCCGTAAGAGCAACTTTGAACACTTCAACTTGACGGGGTTCTAAAACAACTTCTTTCCCTTTTCGTGCAACGGCGTACGCTCGGTGACCATCAACTTTTACTGCGCTAAAAATCGGGGGGCGTTGCAAAATGATCCCTTTAAATGTTTCAAGAACCTGTTCAATTGTTTGATGATCGGGTGGATGCTTAACATCGACTTCCTCGCGAGGCGATTCGTCATCATGCCCTGCGGTTGTCGCCGAGAGATCAATTACAGTGGTGTAGCGCTTGTTTGTCAGTGTTAATTCACCAAGACGCTTGGTCATTTTTCCTAGTCCAAGGACAAGTACGCCCGTTGCAAGTGGGTCAAGCGTACCCGCATGACCAGTTTTTACTCTGTTCGCCCTGCATTCACTTGCTCGGCGGCGGACCAAATTGACCATTGACATTGAAGTAGGACCTCGAGGCTTATCGATAACAAGCACGCCCATTACATTTGGCTTCTCTGATTGTTCGCTTGTCTGTTTCTCTGGTTGCTCCATGTCGGTACAATATCGCACCTTAGGACAGGTGACCGAGCGGCTGAAGGTGCAGCATTGGAAATGCTGTGTACGCCTTGTGCGTACCGTGGGTTCGAATCCCACTCTGTCCGTTTATTAACAAAGATACAATACTCCAAATGCACATACTAAACATTATGCTTGGAAAAGGGCGTGGAGGTCTTGAACAAGTAGCTATCGACTATCACCAAGCATTTGAATTGGTTGGGCATCGAATAACATCACTAGTACCCCCAGATTCTTGGGCAATGGACATCTTTCAAACATTTACAGAAGAGACACGATCATTATCAAATATGGGAGAATGGGATCCGATTGCTACTTTTAAATTATCAAAAATAATTAAAAAACTCAATCCGGACATTATCATTTGTCATGGGAATCGAGCAATTAGACTTGCTTTGAAAGCCGCAAAAAAGAGTGCACCTATTGTTGGAGTTGCTCACAATTACAAAAACAAAAGTTTTCACGAATGCGACGCTATTTTTTGCATTACAAAGCATTTAGTTGATCGCATGCACAAATTAGGAATCTCAACAAATAAGGTTTTTCATGTTCCCAATATGGTAAAAACTGCAGAAAATGTCAAAAGACCGGAATTGAGAACACCTCCAGTAATTGGAACAATGGGTCGGTTTGTAGAAAAAAAAGGATTTGATGTTTTTATCGACTCCCTCTCTATCCTCAAGAAAGACGGAGTTGAGTTCAAAGCATTACTAGGCGGAGATGGTCCGCTGAAAGGACAATTAGAAAAACAAATTCAACACTGTGCACTCTGTGAAGAAATAAAACTTTGTGGCTGGGTTGAAAACAAGCATTCATTTTTTAATGATATTGACTTATTTATTTTGCCCTCAAGGCACGAACCATTCGGCATTGTGCTTATTGAGGCGATGTCACATCAACTTCCTTGTATTTCAACTGCAAGTGAAGGACCTAGTGAAATTATTACTCATGATACAGACGGAGTGTTGGTGCCAATAGACGACTCAAAACAACTTGCATCACATATCTATACAATCCTGTTCGAAAAACCCAACTTATCAAAACAATTAGGAGGTGCTGCTAGGAGAACGGTCTTACAGAAGTATACTCAAAGCGTTATAGGAAAAATACTGGAACAACACTCAATTCAGATCATGACCTAACAAATAGGATGTGTGCAATCTTCTGAACCCTGTTGTGAACAATTATTAACTGTCCCTTCTTTCGAGTTCCCTGAGTTTTGCATATCTAATTAATCTTTGAAATGCAAACATATGACTCGCTGATATTCCATCAATCCCGTTTATGAATTCTCGTCTGAGAAAGTACGATTTGATGAATGCTAGAAAAGGAACAGCTAACATACTTAGACAATTTGTTTTTCGACCTGATTTAAACATCACATCTGCCTGAGCAGATGAGTAAAAATTTGTCTTTTCTACAAGATGCACGAGAGATCTGAAAGTACGATGATTGATAACTCCTTGCAGAATACCAATTTTAACATTTTCGGGTACTGCTACTGAGTCGTGAACTATTTCTGTTTTAAACCTACATTTACTCTTTCTATATAAGCGTACAGGCCTATGCCTAACAATTCCTTTGATTTTTGATTTAACTGATTTACTATCATCTATTTTATCTACCGGCATAACAGGAAGCCTATATGCATCGCAATCCAACTGCTCTCTATGAAATAATTCCAAGATTTCATTGCGAAGTGATTCACTAATTTCTTCATCTGCATCTATATTTAGTAACCAATCGTTTTTACACAAAGTCTCACCAAATGATTTTTGTGGACCGTATCCTTTCCATTCATGAAAAACGACTTCGGCTCCCAATTCAGAACTTCTCACTACAGTCTCGTCTGTACTACCACTATCGATAACAAATACTTCATCAACCCAATCGATAACGCTTCTTATAGCAAGGGGAATACGATCTTCTTCGTTCTTAGCAATGATAAAAACTGATATAGGTTTCCGTTCCATAGTACATATGGTACACAGATAAATAGTAATCAATCGGTATAGAAGGAAGAATAGTTATCAGTAATTCCTATTGGTCAAATTGTTACGAGATACTTTTAATTTGATATAGTTACAGAGATGCCTACCCTCAGATCAGTGTTCCAACTTCAAACTATTATATTTCTAATACCAGCCGTATTCCTTTTTTCCAGAACGATTGCAGATATAACAATCGTCATCATCGATATATGTTTCATCAGTTACTGCATTTCAAATAGAGATTGGTCTTGGCTAAAAAAACCATGGGTAAGGGTCATACTTGCACTTTGGGTATATACAGTTTGCATTGTTTCACCGCTGGCTATTGACCCTGCCACTTCTTTCAAGACTGCGATATTGTTTGTTCGGTACATCGTGTTTGGTGTTGCTTTCGCATATTGGATTTTAGCAAACAGCGAATTGCGGAGAATATTCCAACTTGGAATCATAGTTACAATTGCATACATTACAGTGGATACTTTTTACCAGTATATGAACGGTACTGACATTTTTGGTATTAAACCTGTGAATCTCAATCAACTTAATGGACCGTTTCACGATCAAGTTGTTGGAACATTTACTTCTCGGATCATTTTCATTGCCATCGCAACTGTGTTCTTTTCAAAGATAACGAGCAAGATTCAGTTACGTGCGCTCATTCTGTTAACAAGTATGGGAATTATTACGTTACTCATTTTTATTAGTGGTGAGCGAACTGCTTTTATCAATTACTTGCTAGGCTGTTCAATTGTTATTTCAGCCCTCTTTCTCCTGTATCCAAAAATTAGACCTTGGCTGATTGCTGGAGTTCTACTTGTCGGCGGTGGAATTAGTGTGGTTGTCATTCAGAATCCCTCTATTAAGGAAAGGACTATCGACAGTTGCTATGGATATATTGCTAATTGGCCAGAATCTGGAAACGGAAGATGCGTTCGCGCTTCGCTTAGGGTTTGGACCGATCACAGCAACTATGTAACGGGTATTGGTCTTAGAAATACGAGAGTGGAGTTAAGTAAACCAAGTAGTGATTCTTTGAGAAAAGAATACAAAGTCTCCAAAGGTTCTCATTCACACAACATC
>JABHZL010000125.1 GCA_018656645.1 Phycisphaerae bacterium | reverse complement strand
TGGCGATGATGGTGGTGTATTTTCCCTTTGGAACAAAAAGGGTGTTGAAAACGCTCGCGTTTCTTCTGGTGCGATGACACTTGGTTCATCACTTGCAGTAAATAACAATGCGGGTGTACCTGTTTTTGCTGTTGCAAGTGATGATGCCGGTGATGGGCGAATACAACTTGTCGATCATGCTGGCAATCTTGTTATTGATGCACGCACAATTCCAGGAGTTGGCGGAGCAATTATGCTAAAAACTGTACAAGGCAAACGCGTTGTCATGCTTGCTGCAACAAGCGATGGCGGGTCCATAAATTTAATGAATGCTCGCGGCGTCCCTGTCGTACTTGCATCGACTTCTAATAATCATGGTGGTGCAATTACTGTAGCAAACGAACGCGGCATGAGTGTTGTCAATGTAGAATCAGATGGCGAACAACGTGGCGCCATTAACATCAGCGACGCAGATGGAAACGGAACGAGAAGAATTCGACCACTTCGTGGTTACTCGCCGTAATTTTCTTTTATTTCAACCGAACCATCTTCTGATTCAAAAGCAACTTCAAGTTCAACCAGTGCTGCGAGCGCTGCAAGTTGTTCTGCTTGTTTTTTAGAAGCAGCCCAGCGGGAGTCGAAACGCCGCCCGTTGAGATCTACAGAAATTTCAAAGCACTTGGCGTGATCGGGACCTTTTTCATCTAGGACAACGTACATAGGGGCGACGCCCTCACTTTTTTGTCCAAATTGCTGCAAAATTGATTTGTAATTTTCTTGGTGCGTTGATTGGGCGGCGGATTCTATTCGTTCACTCATGGTTTTGAGGACGAAAGCTTTGGCCTTATCGAAACCACCGTCGAGGTAGATAGCACCAATGAGTGCTTCGTAGGCAGCGCCAGTAACCGAGCTTGGGATTTGTTTTTGTGTGTTCATCCCCTTTCCAACTCGAAGAATCCGGGCAAGATCAAGTTCATCTGCGACTTCGGCGCAAATTTTTCTACTAACGACCGAAGACTTGACTTTTGTCATGTCACCCTCTTCAAAATCAGGAAATCGCTCGTATGTTTCGCTACAAACGACGAAACCGAGAACTGCATCGCCAAGAAATTCAAGACGTTCATTGGATTCGCTTCGTTGATCAACGGCGGAGGAATGTGACAGCGCTTGCTCAAGGAGAGCTTGGTTTTTGAAGTTATAGCCGGCAATCGACTCTGCTGCGTCAGTCCAATCAGTATCCATAGTTGATCTAGTGCCATTCTATCGCCCTTTGTGCGAGTAGTAGTTGAATTGGCTTGCTAGAACCCTCTCTGTAGGCTATATTACTCGGCTCGACTAAAGGATTTACCCATGGCTGTTCATTACCCAAGACGTACTAGTAAAGTAAAACGAGCTCGATCAATCGGATTTCGTGCACGCATGAAAACCAAAAATGGTCGTAAGATCATCTCGCGTCAACGTCGAATTGGTCGTAAGGTCAGCTGATTCCACTTGCAATTCAACTACACCCCCAAGGCTCGCCTCTAGCGAGCCTTTTTTTGACTCGCAGTCAATTTGACCCGTGCCCAAGTTGATCACGGGTCGTTTTGAGGAGATCCGCCTTTGTAGATTCAAGATCACCCGAAGTTTCGACCGCGCACGTAGCAATCATCGAGTATTCAGGCAATCGTTGATACATCACATCAAGGTCACTCCTAGAAAGTGCTGGGCGGTCATCGCCTCTTGAAAGACGATCAGTAATGACTGACGAGTCCGCCCAAAGATGCACTACAAGAGGCACGTTCAATAACCGCTTTCCGATTACTTCCACCATTGGAGCCCCACCACCAAGCGATACGACTCCCTCTAGATCGAGCAAAGGTGGAATCACCGCTCTCTCAGCAGCACGCCACCCTTCCTCGCCGATTGATGCCCACGCATCTGTCACGTTTTCCATCCCGAGATATTCCAACACACGTTCGTCAGTATCGACAAATGGGACGCCAAGTTCATCGGCAAGCCACTGGCCAAGTGTACTCTTCCCAGTCCCTCTATATCCAATCAAAGCAATAGTCGACATCGACCTATGGTAGACTCACAGCACGATGTCTGCAGAAAAACTTACTATTCTCAAAGGTCCGGCAGACGTCCCTCTTTCTGGTCTCACAGGCAAAAAGGTATTACTCATCGGATATGGGAATCAAGGGCGATCTCATGCGCTGAATCTCCGTGATTCAGGGATTGAAGTTGTGGTTTCAACTCGAAATGCACGCAAAGCAACTGCTGACGATTTTAAGGTGGTGCCAAATACAGAAGCAGCATCAGCAGATCTCATCATCTTCGCATTGCCTGATGAAATTCAAGGCGAGATCTTTCACCATGAGATTCTCCCCCACCTCAATCCAAATGGAGTCCTTGGATTTATCCATGGCTTCTCCATTCGATATAAGCACATCGATCCCCCTGCTGGAATTGGCGTTGTTATGGTCGCTCCCAAAGGCCCAGGCATCACCGTCCGTCAACGGTACCTCGAAAACACAGGTGTTCCTGCACTTCTTGCCGTAGAACGAGAAAATACAACAAATACCGCAAGATCCATCGCCCTTGCTTGGGCAGCGGGAATCGGTTCAGGAAGAACAGCGGTGATCAAATCTACATTTGCTGACGAAACTGAAACTGATTTGTTTGGTGAGCAAGCCATTATTGTCGGCGGTCTTGCCGCCCTTGTCCGTGCTGCCTACGAAACTCTTGTTAACGCCGGCTACCCACCTGAACTTGCCTACATCGAGTGCTGCCATGAAGTGAAACAAGTTGCAGACATTTTGCACGAAAAAGGTATGAGCGAAATGATGTCTGCTATTAGCAACACTGCAGAAATGGGTGCATATGAGGCAATGGATTTACTCGATGACGAACATCTTCGCTCCCACTTTCGTACGATTTTACAAGGCGTGAAAGATGGGTCATTCGCAAAACGACTCGTCGATCAATCAATAGCAAGTAAGAGAGAGGAACTCGCTCATCATGAAATCGACAAAATCGGCAAGGAAATCAGAAGCCTCATGCACCCCAAGACCGATTGACTCTTGATGGACAATTTTCAAGCAATCATTCTAGGCATCGTTGAAGGAATTACCGAATACCTCCCGATCAGTTCGACTGGGCATTTGATCCTTGCTGGTTCCATCATGGGTCTAAAGAGTAATGCGGTAGATTCATATGTAATAGTCATTCAGGGCGGCGCTATTTTAGCGGTCATTGGGTTATATAGAAAACGAGTTGGCAACATGCTCCTTGGCTTCCTTGGCAAGCACAAAGCTGGATTAAAACTTGCGATTAATCTCATCATTGCTGTCCTTCCTGCTGTTGTTCTAGGGTTACTTTTCAAAGACACAATCAAAGAACAACTATTTTCCCCAACTCCAGTAATTGCAGCACTAGGCCTAGGGGGCGTGCTGATGTTATTTGCTTCTAGGTGGCAACGAAGTGCGTTTCATGAAGGAAATGACAACCACAGTTTCATTGATATCGAACACCTTACATGGAAAAAAGCTCTCATTATTGGATTACTTCAATGTGTTGCTATGTGGCCGGGAACGAGCAGATCAATGATGACCATTGTTGGCGGTATGGCTGTTGGAATGAAACCAAAACATGCCGCCGAGTTCAGTTTCCTCTTGGGATTACCCACCCTTGGAGGGGCAACGTTGTTAGAGCTCTACGATTCGAGAGAAGTTCTCCTTGAAATGAACATGCTTGCGATGATAGTTGGGATTGTTGTTTCGTTTTTAGCAGCCGCTATTGCGATCAAATGGCTCGTCGCATATTTATCAAAACATGGCCTCGCACTTTTTGGTTGGTATCGAATTGCACTTGCAATTGTTTTTGCAATTGGTATATACGGCGGTTATTTCACACTTGGAAATAACGCTGCAAGCACATCCGAAGGTGGAGATACAATTTCCTCAACAGAATCTCCCATCACTTTTAAGAATGACCATTGCCCAGCATTTCCAGTTGCAGACCATGTTGCACCTTCAACAATCACAGGTCCAACGACAGATTGCCAATGGCCGACTGCAAGTTCCTGATCACCCCTCATTAAGGTCCATTGCATCCCATCAATATCACCCCCGAGGGATGCCTTCCAATGCACCTCTCCCGCGCCAGAGAAATTCAAATTCCTAGGGAAGAGTGTTCCGCCAAGTGCCCACGCCAACAACCCCGCCATCACAAAAAAAATGGCTGCTTTAACGAGTAGTGATCTGAATCCGAGGGCAAGTTGTCCCATAGGTCAACATTTTACAGGGAAAGTAAAGATGCGAGTTGTGCTTCGTCCCAAACTTCTATGCCCAAATCTTGCGCTTTCTGCAACTTAGATCCAGCCTTCTCACCTGCGATAACAACATCTGTCATTTTAGATACTGATCCAGTTACTTTTGCTCCACGTCTTTCAAGTTCCTCCGTCAACGCTTTGCGTTCCCAGTGTTCTAGGGACCCTGTGATGACCATTGTTTTGTTTGCGAATTCAGGATCAGTCGTTGCATTTTCTTTTTGAGAAAGAACCACCCCCACTTCGGAAAGTTTGTTGAACAATTCTTCGCCCCGACTTGAATGGATTGCTTTGTGAAGTGTTTCAGCCGTAATCTCTCCAAAATCATGTAACGCGACGAAATCTTCAACTGTTGCTTGTTGAAGAGTTTTCAAATTTGGATACACCTTTGCGATAGTTCTTGCTGTTGCTCTTCCAACTAAACGGAAGCCAACTGCAGAGAGAACTCGAGCGAGTCCACGTGTTTTACTTTCTTCTATTGCAGCAACAAGCGCTAGGGCAGATTTTTTTGCAAAACCTTCGAGTGGAAGCAAATCCTCACTTGTCAACGTGTACAAATCTGCAAAGTGATGCACCAAACCAGCATCAACAAGTTGGTCAACTACTTTATCGCCGAGACCATCGATATTCATCTGATCTCTGCCTGCAAACCATTTTACTTTTTCTCTGAACTGCGCTGGACATTCGGGACTCATGCAATACAACTTCGGCCCCTCCTTCTCAACAGGTCCTTCGCACACAGGACAATTCACTGGAGGCGAGATTTCCTGTTGCGAGCCATCACGCTCACTTTCAACTGCACTCACAACTTGAGGAATAATTTCTCCCGCTTTTTCTACAAGCACTATGTCGCCAACACGAATATCCTTGCGATGTATTTCATCGATGTTGTGCAACGTCGCATGCTGCACAGTTGTGCCTGCGAGGAAGATTGGATCCATTGTTGCACGAGGCGTAAGCGTGCCGTTCTTGCCAACCTGCCAATCGACTTTTTTCAGCAAGGTTTTTCCTTGTTCAGCAGGATATTTGAATGCGATGCACCACCTTGGGGACTTTGCTGTTGAACCAAGTTTTGTTTGGCTTTTGAATGAATCGATACGCACAACCATGCCATCTATTCCAAAACCAAGATCATTTTTTTGTTTCTCGAATGTTTGTACTGCTGTTGTAATTTGTTGCGAGTCTTGACATAACACAAGTTGATCAGAAACAGGAACACCAAGTTTTTTTACAGCTTCTACAAACTCATGCCATTGTAAGGGTTCGTCTTTCCATATAACTTCACCGCGACCGTGACAAAGAAAAGCTAAGTTTCTTTCAGAAACTGTTTTTGGATCTAAACTTTTCAGGGTGCCTGCAGTTGCATTCCTAGCGTTTGCGAATAATTGATCGCCCTCCGCCAAACGCTGTTCGTTGATCTTGTCAAAACTTGCGTTTGGCATAAATATTTCGCCGCGTACTTCTAGTACTTTTGGAAGTTGTTCTCCACGCAGACGAAGTGGGACTGATCGAATACATTTCACTTGCTCGGTCACATCGTCACCCCGCTCACCATCACCACGAGTAACTGCTTGGATTAGAACCCCTTCTTGATATCGGAGTGAGATTGCAACCCCGTCAATTTTAGGGTCGCACATACATACTGGAGGCTCGTTTAGAAGTTCACACATCCTCTCGTACCACGATTGAAGATCACTTATGGTGTATGTGTTATCAATCGATTGCATTGGTATTCGGTGAGGAACGCTTTCAAATGCTGAGATGGGTTCTCCACCTACGCGCTGAGTTGGGCTTGTGGGATCAAAAAATTCAGGATTGGCTTCTTCCAATTGAACGAGTTCTCGCAGCAATTCGTCATATTGAGAATCCAGCATCATTGGATCAGCATCCACGTAATAGGCATAATTTGCCCCATCGAGGAGTTTTCTCAATTCCAATATTCGATCCCTAGGTGCCATACACGTGCAGGATATCAATAACTAGACTTAACCCCTCCCGAAACAAGTGCCGGGTCGGGACTGTGTCTGGGGGTCAGAATGAGAGCCGAATATGCTGATAATGAAGAAAACGGATGCGTGCCGATGAAAGATGGGTGCAAGCAGTAAAAATAGCCATAGTTGCCACATTTCTTACCGCTCAAATTGCAATTGGGGACCTCCAAACCACCGTCGAATCAATTGTCAACTCAGCACAACTTGGCGGCGGAACGGCTTCGGTATGCATAATCGATGCCAATTCTGGAAATATCCTTGCAGATATCAAAAGCACAAAGAAAATGATCCCTGCGAGTAATCAGAAAATACTCACATCAGGCGCCGCATTGCATATTCTTGGTCCTTCATTTCAGTTTGAAACAAAAATGCTTTGGGATAAAGAAACAAAAACTCTCACCATCGTTGGAGATGGGGACCCAACAATAGGAGATACCTCTCTCCTTGGTGTAAAAGATTGGGCAACCGAGAACCACGTGCTTGAACAAGAGCTGAAACCTTGGATTACAGCGATAGAAGAACAAAGTATCGAAAACATACACACGATTCTAGTAGACGATCGTATCTTTGATCGAAATTACGTCCACCCCTCTTGGCCTGCAAACCAAATTAACAATTGGTACTGCGCACAAATTTCTGGCTTTAATTATCACCTGAATGTTGTCCACTTTTTCCCATCACCTAGAACTAATAACGCACACCTTGGTGCGATTGCACCAAAAATGCCATGGATCAAATTTGGTAACAAAACAACTTCAAAACGTGGCAAAAAAGACGCATCTTCATTTTGGGTTGCACGACCACCAAACTCAAACAAAATGGTCGCACGTGGAAACGTAAAAGAAAAACATTCCGAACCAGTAAAAGTGGCGATTCACAATTCTGCGCTTGTGTTCGGAGAAGTGCTTAAACGTGAATTGCAAACACAGGGGATTACAGTTGCATCGGTAGAACAAGTTGCAGTGGACGCTCCAAAAAGCAAAGGAGATTTAATTTTCTCCCATCAAACACCACTTACTCCCGTACTCTCGCGATCAAACACCGACAGTCATAACTTATATGGCGAAGCGTTGCTCAAACGCATCGCAGCGGCAAGCACCAATCAATCTGGATCATTTGAAGATGGCGCAAAAGCAGTCGCAAGATCTGTTGCACAAAGACTTGCTATCCACTCTGCCTCCCTTTCTCCAGCTGATGGTTCAGGCATGAGTCGAAATAACAGAGTAAGTACCAAAATCCTTGCAAAGTGGCTCGCTTCATTTAATATAAAAGATCCGGCAGGAAAGATGCTGCTTGAATCACTTGCGACTCCTGGGACTGGAACATTAAAGAAAAGATTCAAAAATTTCGATCAAGCAGATGCTACCGTTCACGCAAAGAGTGGCTACCTGTCTGGTGTTTGTTCACTCAGTGGATTAATTGTCCTCGAAGAGAGCAAACTAATTGCATTTAGTATCATCGTAAACGACGTCAAAGGATCTGTAAAAGGAGCGAAGACGATGCAGGAACGCATCGTCTTCGCCACAATTAAAGATTTATGTGAAAATTAATTCGGATGATCGGGATGATCACTTGGGTGGTCGGGATGATCGCTTGGGTGATCTGCCTTAGCAGGTTCAACAGTACCATTTAATGCTTTAAGCACTGACTCTTTCAGTTTCTCATCCATGCCAGGGGCATAGCCAGAATGGATTTCAACGATTGAACCATCTGTACCGATAACTGCAGTTTTTGGAATGCCTGAGATTTGATAATTTTCAGTTAATTTCTTATCCGCACTTCCCATTAGTACCTTTGTCGTGTACTTATTGTCAGCCCAGAATTTTTTAACCTTTTCGTCTTGGCCTTCTTCCCAAACATTTACTGCAAACACTTGGACTTTAAGCCCCTCTTCTTGTGCCCATTGATCAAATTTGTTAAGACCGGGCAAACCTCGCTTGCACGGACCACACCATGTTGCCCAGAAATCAAGAACAACAACTTCACCCTTCAAATCAGAGAGTGTAACTTTTCCAGATCCGTCCATTCGATCAAGTGTGAAGTCAGGTGCTGCCGATCCAACTAATTTTGATTTTGGCTCTTCTTCACCACCGCCTTCACCGCCAGCTCCTGGCATGTTTGCCATAAACATTTCTTCTAATGAGTTGTATTTTTTTCTTTCGCCAGCATCAAATGTACTTGGAGTAGTGACTTCATCAAATGATGTTTCAGCAACAATTGGAATTTCAATTGCTGGCATTCCTGGCTGAGCCATAAAAGCAACAATACTCTTGATTTGCTTTTCGTCATTCACTGTCACTTCAATACGTCCAGCTCCATCTGGTCCAGCAAAACCAATAACATCTACGCTCTTTTCATCAACATCTTTTGATTCAAGAGATGCAACTGCCATTTCTGGAAAACCAAACATATTCAAGGCATCCGTCCAAACAGCGGAATCATCACTTGCGCGGAGTGCTAAGCTCCATGCTGGAACACCTCCGCCGCCTTCAGTCATTGCTGTAATGCCTTCGTAAAAACCATCGGAAGCATCGCCTTCGACGTACCCATCCTCAATTCCATGCAATGTTGCATAAATTTTGCCACCTGTGTAGATGAACGTTATTTGATCTTCAGCAACGATTGATCCGGAATCTTCACCAATGACAAGTTCGATCGTCGCCGTTTCAGATTCGCCCATAGGATTAGGGAAAGTTATCGTAAGATTTTCAGTGATACCTGCTGCACCTTTATAGGCTTTATGCACTTCTGTTAGGAGTGCCTGCACTTGTTTAACAACTGCAGCGTTATCACTTGCAACATCTGTTGTTTCACTAGGATGTTCGGGGTGATCGCTAGGATGTTCCGGATGATCGCTAGGATGCTCTGGTGGGAAATCGCCATGTTCGGGGTGAGCATACGAAATGCAGTTGATTGTCGCCAACGCGGCGAGTGTGATAATTTTATACATAAGGTCTCCAATAATTACCGGGAGTTTAGTGAGTTACGTAGAAGTAAACGGCTTAGGATAACAGAGATTGCCTAAGTTTGACCAATCAACATTTCTGACGCAGTAACGCCAAGCAGGGGATGCCTTGCCTCTGGTGCAATCTCTGCAAGTGGAGCTAAAACAAAGTTTCTATTCAGGAGTTCTCGGTGTGGAATTGTCAAATAAGCCTCATCAATGACTTCATTCCCAAAAAGCACAATGTCGAGATCGATCGTTCGAGGACCCCACCGCTCTGTTCTTATTCTGCCCAACCTTTCTTCAATCGCAAGGCATTTTGCAAGCAAGTCTTTTGGTGATAAAGCAGTTGAAATTTCAATTACCGCATTGAGAAACAACCCTTGTTCGATTGGGCCTACCGGCTCTGTTTCAATAGATCTGCTTTGCTTCAAAACCATAATGCCTACTTCAGCGGCAAGAAAATCAATTGCTTGGGAGATATATCGTTCTCGATCCCCGACATTACTTCCAAGTGCAATAAACACACCATCAGTCAACATGAAATACTTCTCCATGTTGCCAAGACAGTGTGTCAACGTGTTTGCAAATCAATTGCAACCGCAACATTTCTATCGCAGCTTGTGTTGCGAGCTGTTGCACTTCATTGCGAAGACCCAAAAATCTAAACTCACGCACTTGAATAACATCTTGCACTTTGCATCCAATAAATACTGTCCCCACAGGTTTTTCATCACTTCCGCCCGTCGGTCCGGCGATGCCCGTTGTGCTCAGCGCAACATTAGAACCACTTGCTTCTGAAGCACCTTGTGCCATTGCAGTTGCAACATCTGAAGAGACTGCGCCGTAGTTATCAAGCAACACTTTGGAAACTCCCAATTCCGACATCTTCAATGCATTCGAGTACGTCACCCAGCCACCAAGAAACCATTCGCTCGCACCAGGCACTTCTGCAATTGCACTAGACAACAAACCAGCAGTACAAGACTCCGCTGTAGTAATCGTATAGTTTTGCTCAAGCAATAATGTACCTATTTCCTGAGCAATCATTCCAACGTCTCAACAAATACACTTTCGTATTGGAGATTGAAATAGTCTGCGCCAATACGACGTAATGCTCCCGAACCATGATCTTCTGGGTGCCAAAGTTTCTCATCAATCCACTGGTTGCGTAACCAACCATATTTCAACACTTCTCGATTTTCAGGCGTATCCATTCCTAGTTTTTCATCTTCATTTGTTACAAACATCGGCATTGCATCGAATGCTTCAAGCATTGCAGCAAGTTGTGGATCTTCTACATCTTGAGCAGTCACGAGCGTAGTTGTATTCGGATACGCGGGGTGAGAAATAATTGCTCTCCACGCTTTGACAAGTTCTTCGTGGTGATCCATCGCCATTGCAGAAAAAATCGGTGCAATAAATGCACGCATGTTTCTATCAGGATACGGAGAAGCAGCAGCAGTTTCGAAAGGATTCACTTGATCAACCATGCGATCAATAAAAAGATCGTACATATCGCGGCGAATTGGCATGCGACGGAGTTCCCAAGCATCAGGCCCAAGGCCATCATCAGTAGGATCGTCAACTTTGAACTGCCACAGTGATTGCGCTCGAGGTGTCATACAAAACTCTATAAAGCGTTTTGCATATTTTTCATTTGGCGCATTTCGGAGTAAAGAAATTGGATCAGGATCAATCATTGTCGCGCCTGGGGGATCGATATATCCAATGCGGTCACCTCCCCCGCGGCTTGCAATTGCCTGCGATTGATACCGCCCATAAAAATCAATGCAAACACCCATTGCTGCATCGCCTTGACTCACGTCAGCTGGCGGCTTCAAACTGCTCGCCGAAAAATAACGAGAGTTCGCAGCTGCTCTTCGAAGCACCTGCCACCCTCGCTTCCAACCGAGGAATTTTAATATTGCTTCGAATGCTGTTGTCACTGAGCCAGACTGCGCAGGATTGACTAATGCCAAACTTCCAAATAATTTCGGGTTACACAATGCTTCCCAGCCGTTGGGTGGCTCTACATCTTTTGCTCGAAGGACATCATTGTTATACACAATGCCAAATCCAGAAAGTGCCAAGCCATACCAGTGACCATCTGGATCATAAAGAGTCACATCACCTATTATATTTTCTCCATACACTTCATCTAGCGATTGCTGATCTATGAACGCAGGAACACTTATCGTTGTTGTGACATCCTCGCCCGCATGCTTACTGTTAATTGTTTTTTTCAGTACAGAATGTTCGTATGAGCCGCCTCCAAAAACAAGATCTGCATCACCACCAACGGTTTTACCAGTTTCAATCGCATGTGTATATTGGGATTGCAACATTCGACGTATTTCACTTGTTCCGCCGGGGACTGACCAAATAACCTCTGCATCTTCTCCATAGTGTTCCTTATGCCATTTGGAAAAACCAACGCTGAATTCGTGTCGGATTTGTTCGTTGTGAGGAGTAATTATGATGACTTGCTTTGCGTTTGAACTAACTTCGACGCTGTCACTTCTAAAAAACAATGGGACACCAAAGAGAACTGCTAAACAAAACCCAATAACGAAGACTGCTGTTTTATTCATGTTGCTCTAACTTGTAATGTATTTGCAAGTTTTGCGGCTGCGTCTGCAATATCAGTTTGCCAATCTTTGTTATGTGCTGGAAAAATAACACTCCTGCTCGCCGGGACAAGCGCTCCGTGTCCGTCTGCAAAACATGGAATGACATCCTTAGCCTGTCCACCTTGCGCACCAATACCGGGCATTAAAAATATTTGTTGTGGCATGCGTGACCTCAGAGCGATGGCTTCTTCAGGCTTTGTTGCACCAACAACAACTCCCAAATTACTCCAACCTGATTCACCTAAGTAATGCTTACCTGCTTCAAAGAGCATGTCTGCAATTCCCTCTGCGACCGATCGACCATCGGTTAATTGTTGCTTTTGGATGGCATCTCCGCTCGGATTCGATGTTCTCACAAGACAAAACACACCAAGACCAGCTTCTAAAAATGGAAGAATGCTATCCAATCCAAGGTAGGGATTCACTGTGACCCAATCACAAGGACCCTCAGCAGTTGCTGACGCGGCATAATGTTCTGCCGAAATTCCAATGTCACCTCGCTTTGCATCAAGGATGATGACTAAACCAGCGTTTGAAGCGTAAGACCTGAGATCACCGAGCAGTTTCACTCCTTCAGAGCCATACCGCTCAAAACAAGCTGATTGAAATTTGACTGCTGCAGCAATTCCTGTGACCGCATCAACTACGCCTTCTGTAAACACTCTGAATCCTTCAAGAGTATGCAGCGTTGCAAGCTGATCAGGTAATTTGGACGCTACAGGGTCAATTCCCACGCATAGAGGCGATCCAACCTTGTCAATTGCACTACAGAGGAAATCTGCGCGATGTTCAGTGCGAACCATGTGTGCATCATAGTAGAATCACCAATGTGACTCAGGCTCCCACACATATAGATCTCCAGAAAGACAAAGGCCTTCGCATCGATTGGGCAGATGGTAAATCCTCTTATTTTCCAATTGATTATTTACGGAAGATGTCCCCTTCGGCTGATTCGAAAGCATTGAGAGATGAACTTGATAGTAATCCACTTGCCATACTCAAGGCCAGTAGCAAGGAACCACTCTCTGCAACTGGGGCAGAACTCGTTGGCAATTATGCAATTCGTATTTTGTTTTCAGATGGGCATACCGCAGGCATCTACTCATGGAAATATTTGCATGCACTTGAAGGGGTTAGTCATGAATAGCATTGCAATGTTTATGTCGGATGATCGTCTGCGTGAAGAACATGGAATGCTAAATCGCCTTGGCGTTGGGCTATTGAATGATGGCGTGCAAGTGACGAGAGTAATCCCTCAGTATTGTGGTGATATACCACCAGATTACGAACGTTCTGTTTCCATTATTCCTAAATTTCACACACAATTCACTGCTCCTTTATTCCAACGAAAAGAATTACAAGACAAATTATGTGCTGCACTCACGAAACAAAAAACAACTTCTATCGCATGCTTCGGCAAAGTAGCATCTACACTAGGTGCGTCAATTGCGCCTCTTCTTGATATTCCTCTGTACCAAGAAATCATATCCATGCGTGAAGCCAAACGTGTGAGAATGAAAGCGCCTGTCACTCGATGGCTTGCTGCTACCCCAACCTTAGAAAGAACAATCATTGAACGCGTCGGGGAGGAACGTGCTGCGTTCGTGCCACTTGGTATCGGTTCACTTCCATCCCAAGATGAAGGGAGTGATTCCCAAACAAAGTGCGTCGTTCTATTGAATGCAAGCGATGACCCAAAATCTACAATCAGCGTTTTAGAAGCATTAGTTTCACATCGTGAGCTCCATATTTTTTTAGAACTCGATGGCAAGAAAGATCACAAAATTTGGTCTGCTGTTGAGGAAGCAAAATTGTTAGAACGCACGACTTGTCTTCAAAATATAGCTGCTTTGCGTACCTTGATGATGGAAACTGATCTTGTCATCCTGCCCTCTTCGTCGATGCCAATGAGAACAGTGCTTCTTGAGGCAATGGAGAGCGGCGTGCCTGTTCTCTCAACAAAAATAGATGGGTTCGATATGCTCATCAATGGTGAGACCGCGCTGGTTAACGAAGGACCATGGGATGAACCCCTAACAACGATTATCCAAGATGTGGACCTCCGGAATCGACTCCGCAAAGCTGCAACCACACTTGTAGCAACCAATTACGGCTCAGCGGCTCAAATCGCCGCTTTGCAAGCAGCAGTTATCCCATTTTAACTTTTCAAGCAAATTAACCCCTCAGGTCGAGGTAAGAAGCATCTTTCTCCCCTCCGCCTCGCCGGTCAAGCTTGTCTTGGTCGGCGGGGCCTTTTTTTAACTCATCACCCGCGCTTCAAATTCGGCAGGTACTTAAGCAAGAAGGGAACGGAGTATCGCAAGACCTTCTTCGAGGCGGTCGTCTTGAGCTGCAAAGCTAATACGAAAATGTGTATCCTTCAATGAGAAAACATTTCCTTGGATCACCAGCACGTTTTTTTCAGCTGCCTTCAAAATGAATTCACTACCTGTCATCCCAAGATGTTCCGGAACGCGGGGAAATGTATAAAACGCACCATCTGGAACAATAAGTTCAGTCACATCTCCGAGCGCGTCAATCACCATATCTCGCCGTTTGGCAAAGCGCTCAATCGTCGGACGGAGATCGATGTCATACGCATTGATTGCAGCTTGTTGCATTGGTGCAGGAGCGCATACAAAAGTTTGTTGTTGCAACTTCGACATCTCATCAATTAATCGTGATGGACCTGCTGCATAGCCTAGCCGCCAACCGGTACAACCATACGTTTTTGAATAACCTCGAATAACTAATACATCTTCCGAAAACGTAGCTGGACTTGTGTACGTTGTTGGTGGAAAAATAAACTCATCATAAATTTCATCTGTGATCAACAATATTCCACGTTCGCGACACAACTTTGCAACTGCTTCAACTTCATCTTTCTGCAACACAGTGCCTGTTGGGTTTCCCGGAGAATTAAGGAGAACTGCTTTTGTTTTTGAAGTAATCAAAGGCTCAATGCGATCTGCAGTCATCCTAAAATTTGGATACGTGTCACAAAACACTGCTTTTGCCTCAGCGATACGCGCAAGAGTTGGGTAAATAACAAAATAAGGATCAGGAATAATGATTTCATCGCCCGGAGCAAGAATTGCAAGGTACGCAAGAGTTAAAGCTCCTGCAGTACCCGATGTAACCATTGCACTCAAGGAAGATTCATCTCCAAAAGTCCACCCTACGTCATTCGTAATTTTCTTTTCAATAGATGCAAGTAACGCAGGATCACCATTGGTTTGGGTATACCCATTGTGGTTGTTTTCAATTGCAGCAATCGCTGCCACTTTCAACGCATCAGGTACAGGAAAGTCTGGCTGCCCAATAGATAAATTGATGGGGTCAACACGGTCTGCCGCGAGTGCCCAAGCACGACGAATCCCTGAAGTTTCAATATCTTGCACCCTTGGCGCGAGCAATCGTTCAATGTCAATCGACGATGTCACAATTACTCAGCAGCGGTCTCAGTTGATTCGCCGTCTTCACCTTCACCAGCAGTATCCTTCTTCTTACTTGCAAGTTTGATCTTACGACTGCCAACTTTGGGAAGCCCAATTGGGGATGTTGCTCCATCCTCAAATTTATCTTCACCCTTGAGTTTTTCAATGCGTTCAGCGCGGTTAAGGACATTTCTATGCTGGTTCAGACCAGCAGGCTTTGTTTTTAGACTTCGATGTAAACTCATAATTCAAATTCCTAACTTCTACTATCCTAACTATCCGCCCTGATACAGGCTGAGGTACGCGTCATGCAGGTCGTCACCACGACCATTATCTTCCGCCCAAGCCTGACCAATGGCACGAATTTGTATTCGCAGATCTGATACGCCCTGCTCGTTTCTTGTTTGAAAACCTGGCAGTGCAATCACTCGGTGGAGCCGCGTATTATCACCTGAAATGGCATACGTTTCAAGCCCTTTTTCACGGCAGAATGAAGCAATCCGTTCTGCGCCTTCTTTTGTCGTTTGGCTCAATATGAAATAATGCATGCCTGTTTTTCTAGGATCTACATCAAGTGCACCCCATTTTGGTGTCCCTACACGAGGCTTCACAACTCGCGCAGGCTCTTGAGATGGTGAAACTTTCGGTTTTTGGATGATTTGTGCTATTGGAGCCGCATCAACTTCCTGAAAAAGTCTGGAGCCATAATCTTCCCTCGCCACTGCTTCGCCTCTATTAAATCCAACTGTATATGAAATCACCATGAGTGCCACTGCAACGGCCGCGAAAACTCCAATTGTGCCAATTGACATCCGAACGCTTCTGCCTGGGGTCAACACGTTGTGTGTCAAATTTTCTGCATCGTCAACTCGCTGCGAAGGCTGGACATGTTTTGATGGCGGCAGAGACTCTCCGGAGGAGGTTTTAATCAATTCATATAGTGCTGGACCCTTCTTTCGTGCCATATCAATCTCCAAATCCTATCACGCTTGCGAATGCAATGCCAGCTGCGTGCGTAAGGCTCAATCGCCACTCTTGAATACCTGCTTTTTGAGCAACCTCTGCCGCTGCCCCTGTGAGTTCAATGCGTGGCGCACCATCTTCACGAACAACACCAATTTCAATCCACTCAATACCTCCGGCAAGGCCTGTGCCAAGTGCTTTGAGTACAGCCTCCTTTGCTGCATATCTTGCTGCAAATCGCTCAGCACGGGTATGTTCTGCAGAAACTTCTGCAGCTTCTTGCTCTACTTTGGTAAAACAACGGTTGATAAAATGATCACCATGTTTGTCTAACATTGCAGCAACTCGTGGGACATCAATGACATCTATACCATGCACGTAATTCATATCGTTTTCTTGCCTCGACAAACCGTAAGTAAATGAGATAGTTGTGGAATAATCAATCTACCCATGGCAAGTCCAACAGCCTTTGGTGATCCAGGTAACAAAAAAACAGGTGTTCTCAGTAAACCAACATCAATCCAGCCAGCATCAGCACGGCTCAGCATTGCAGCTGCACCGATTTCTTGATAGCTCAACTGTCTAAATAATTCGCCGAAACCTGGAAGGGCATCTGCAAAGAGAGGGAGAACTGCTTGAGGTGTTACATCTCGTGGAGATGGTCCGGTCCCTCCCGTAACAATAATTGCATCTATTTCAGGAGATGCAGCCCAACCTGAAACAAGGGCTGCGATTTCATCCGATTCATCACTTACAAGTGAACGGTGTACCACCTGATGGTTTGCTTCTTCGAGGCTTGCAACAATACTGTCCCCACTTTGGTCATCTTCCATCTCGCGTGTGTCGCTCACTGTCAAAACCGCAACGTTTACATTGATTGATGAATCATGTTGATGCATGGCGACAGTTTACCACTTTAGCCCCAAGTCACCTTGAGCAGTGGTCAAATTTGCCAAGGACCTGCAGCGTGCCACGCTGCAGCAATTAATGTAGCTTCTTCAGGCGTTGCGTCAATCACGGGCGATGGTTTCCAGCGCATTGCATCTAAAAGACCTCGCAGTTCGGTCAGTTCGAGCGTATTGTCATTTGTTTCAAGAGTTGTGCGTCCCTGTATATCTCCTGACAATCGCAAAGCAATTGGTCCATAAGTAGATTCTGCAAGAGTCCTTAGTGGACGATCCTCTTTGGCTAGTAAGGATATGGGCAATCCCCAACCAATATTTGGATTTTCAAGTGGCATCGAAGCATGTGCGGCAACTAGAACCCCTGCCCCGATACCAGTTGCAATAACAGTTTCGACAATCTCGGGCTCCTCGGGCAGACAAACACTCACTGGTACACGCCCAACAGCTTCAGCAATGGAAACGGCAACGCCAAAGCCTGCAAGAGCTTGATCTCCACCTTTCTCCCAGATAGCAGGCGGAACCAAAAAGTCAACGCCACTAGCACGAAGTCCATTTCGTCGAAGTGTTGCAACAACGTCCCGCCTCCCCGAATCAGAAAGATCTTTAAAATCTGGATGTAACGCGTTGATTTGAATTCGTTCAAAACGGTGTAAAGAACATTCACCCATACAATCACGAACTCCAAGAGAACTTGCTCGCATTGATACTGCTAATTGATCAGTCATACCCTAAGATAGTACAACAGTATGGAAAAAGATCCAATCATTTCAGTCCACTTTGTTGACGGAGAAGTTGATGTGCCCAAACACAGCCAACTACCCGCAATCGGCTGCGGAGGCGAATGCATCTTTGTAGGTAGAACAAGGCCAGAACACAATAAGCAACACGGCGACCTTACCGAGCTCTCATACGACTGTTACAAAACGATGGCGCAATCGCAACTTGAAAAACTTGCAGAAGAAGCTGTTGCACGCTTTTCGGTTCGCGCAATTCAAATTTGCCATAGCACCGGGAGCGTGCAGGTAGACAAGGCAAGCGTTGTGATCGCAGTTGGCAGTGATCATCGAGACGATGCTTTTCTCGCATGTCGTTTTCTCATTGATCTCCTTAAATTACAAGTTCCAATTTGGAAACAAGAGGTGTGGTCCGATGGCACAACGTGGAGCAATGGCAAACCCCTTGTGAATATTGAGAATCAATGACAAAGAAAAAAGCGAATGAAATATTCGCAGCCCTTACAAAACGGTATCCAGATGCAACATGTGCATTGCAGCACAGTTCCCCATTTGAACTACTCATTGCAACGATCCTTTCCGCCCAAGCAACAGACATCAGCGTCAACAAGGCATCTCCAGCCCTATTTAAAGCGTTCCCAACACCAAAAGCTTTTGCAGATGCTTCGCCAGAAGAAATCGAACCGCACATTGCTTCCATTGGCTTATTTCGTAGCAAAGCAAAATCCGTACATGAAACATCGAAACGAATCGAAGAAGTGTTTCATGGCGAGGTCCCAAACACAATGAAAGATCTCATTTCGCTGCGCGGAGTTGCTCGAAAAACTGCAAATGTTGTCCTTGGAAATGCAATGGGAAAAAATGAAGGTGTCGTGGTTGACACGCATGTTTCCCGTTTGGCCCAACGCTTTGGTCTCACCGAAGAAACAAAACCAGCCAACATTGAAAAAGATCTCATGGCATTATTTCCACAGGAAGACTGGACAATACTAAGCCACTTACTTATTTATCATGGACGCGCTGTTTGCAAAAAACGTGGCGGAACATGTGAAAGTGATGCCATTTGCAAACGCTACTGCTCCAACGCCACATCATAAGTTGGCGTAACAACACCCACAAAGCCCGCTTCTGAAACAAAAGCAGCACTTCCATCAAATTGAGGGACAAGTTGCACTATTGGACCT
>JABHZL010000017.1 GCA_018656645.1 Phycisphaerae bacterium | reverse complement strand
CTTCTGCTGGATTCCAGCCCTCCACAGCATCGATAAAATCGTCTTCAACCAACGTTTCGCGAACCAAACCGTCAGTCATATCTTCAAGTGCATTCTCAAGAAGTGCTTGACCTTCAATACCTGTTGATCTTACAACTGGTGGCATTGCATCAAGCAATTTTCCGAAGTGCTCTACAATTTCTTCGTCGTGCAACCACGCTGTCCACTTCCCTGAAAGATGCTTGCGGTCAACTTGTTGTAATGTTGGAACGAATCGTTGATCAACGAGAAGGTCTAGAGAAAACCGTGCAACGCTTGTCCAAAAACGGACAGAATGTTCTATTTCCATTCTGTGTTTCTTAGCTTCTCTACTTAATAGTACAAGAAGGCGAACTGCGGCGGCGGGAGGAATTGCTATTGTTTTTACTCGACACTCCGCAAGCAGTGGTTCGCCGCTATGTTCATAATCACCAATAATACTTACAAGACGATCGCTTGGCCAAGGTCCTAGCAAGTCGTGTGGGAGATTCAAAAGAAGTGCGTCTTCTTTGAATGCACCAAGGTCTAAACCGAGTTCCTGCAATGCGGCAATGAGCGTCGCTGTTGATTCGCAAAAAGGATGTTCGATCGTTGCGGTTGCAACGCCAGCAGCCTCTTCGGAGTTTTGTTGCTGCCCAGCAATTGCGTTGCAACGGCTCGGCATGAGGTTAAATTGCTCGAGGGATTCAGCCCAAAGGTGAAGATGACCTGCCATCCAATTGGCATGAATTACGAACATTGAACCTCCGTGCATGAATGATCGCGTTGGGATTCGAACCCAAGACCGCCTGATTAAAAGTCAGGTGCTCTACCAGCTGAGCTACGCGATCGAGAAACGACACATTCTACCCAAACAAACGGCTTCTGAGTGGGCATCCTGTAGAAGAAATCGATCTGTTATCGGGTGTTTTTCGTGAAAGGAACCACGCAGTGGAGGATTCTCTTCTTAACTCTCTCTCGTTCAAGAGTTCACTCTTAGTCGTCCGATAAGAGGTTTGGTCGAATGACCCCCAAAATGGAACTTTGGGCAAACCTACCAACCTGAACCTTCGTTCTACTCAGATGGAAAGAGTAAACGAGCTTGAGTACGCGGCAATAGTCGCATGCCTGATTTACCTATGACTTTTCACTCTAACAACCATGATCAACGACCGATATTCGGCAAAAAAACATCGAATGTGCTCAATTTGGCGAAATGTATGACCGAGAACCTCTATATGCCTGAAAAAAATAATGATTCTAGCCACAGCGTAGTCCTTATGAAGGGTGATACCCAATGGCGATTCGCTTGGAAAGATGGGGAAGAAACCGTCGCCGTCAAGGCAATTACCGACATCGCTAAATCAACTGAAAATGATTTTGACTGGTTTGACGCCGCAATGGTGTGCCACGAAATGACCAAAATTACGGCCAAGGCCGCCTAAGAACTGGATCTCAAAAATGAAAAAAAAGAATGTAGAACACTCCGTCCCAGTCGTCGCCGCTTTTCTTTCCTACCTTCTAGAAGAGCGTCATTTCAGTGAATATACAGCAAAGTGCTACGGTGTAGACCTTCGCCAATTCATCGTATGGATAACTGAAGAGCAAAATATTTCAATTAATTCTCCAGCAGAAGATTCTGCGTGGCAACGATATCCCTCTGGGGAAAAAGAAGTCGCTGGGCATGTAGGACCAGAAACAATCACAGAACATATTGTTAAATCAGACACTGAATACCTTCGAAGTTTCCTCGCATACCTCGCGGAATCGAACTACTCCCCTGCCACGATGGCAAGAAAGATTGCAACTCTTCGAAGTTTCTGCCGCTGGTTAGAGCGCAATGGCGTGATTGATTCAAATCCAATGACGCTCATACGCACACCACGTCAAAAGAAAAAATTGCCCAAGGCAATCAATGTTGAAGAAGTTGAAAAACTATTATCTGCACCAAATGACAAGACACTTCTTGGTGCCAGAGATCGTGCAATTCTTGAAACCCTGTACTCCACTGGAATACGCGTGAGCGAACTAGTGGGTATTAACTTTGGTGACATCGATGAAACAGGTCAAGCGATTATCATTCGCGGCAAAGGTCGCAAGGAACGCATCGTACCTCTCGGATCACATGCAATGTCTGCTATTGAACATTACCTTCAAGTTATGAATACACACAATATTTCAAATGAATCAGGTGAGCCTGTGTTTATCAATAAACATAACACGCGCCTTTCAACGAGATCAGTTCGTCGAAATGTCAGCAAATATCTCGAGAAAGTTGGCCTCGATCCAGAAATTAGTCCACATACTCTGCGACATAGTTTTGCAACTCACTTGCTAGACAACGGTGCGGATCTTCGCAGCGTGCAAGAATTACTTGGGCACCAATCACTTTCAACAACGCAAATTTATACGCACTTGACGACCAAGCGTATGAAAGAGTCATACGACCAAGCACATCCTCGTGCTGAAGCTGGTTGACATAATTTAAATAAACTGACCGCAGGTCAGTTTATTTAATGGGCACCAACATCTCTTCGACTGCAGAAAAATAACGTTTTGCTTCGTTTTCTCCTCGCGCAGGGATGAGGTCGATATTTTTGCTTATGAATTCGATTGTTGGAGGATTAGAAGGCAACAGAAACACTGAAAAGTGCACATCTCTTCGATCATGTTGTTCTTTTTGTCTAGGAAGATAAAGTGTGCGTGTTATTTTTCGTCGCACATCTATCTGTGCTTTCTCTGGATTTGCATCCACATTATTTTCAACAACAATCCATCGACTCAAAATTTCATCAGATGTATATTCTGGTGCTTTTGCTGTAGCCACCATTGCAGTCCAAAGATGAGAACGGTCGGCACTTGGAAAAGTTTGGTGCATTGAAGTACTGCATCCTGCAAGAGTGATTGCAACAAGAACAATAGCAACTACTCGAATCATTCTTCCATTGCCTCGTCTGGAATATCTGCATTGGTATAGACATTTTGTACATCATCGTGTTCTTCAAATGAATCAATCAAACGAAGAATCTTTCCGCCTAGGGCGACATCACATGCAACCGTCGTTGATGGAACCATCGTAATTTCTGCAGAAATTGTTTCGATCTCGGCAGTTTCTAGGGCTTGTCGCAACGATAAAAATTGCGTGGGTTCACATGTCAATTCCCATCCCCCATCAGTTTGTTCAATATCATCAGCTCCTGCGTCAAGAGCTACATCCATTAGTTGTTCTTCGGTGGCTTTCTCGGATTCAATCAATACCACCCCCTTGCTTGTAAAGCCAAAAGCAACTGCACCTGGTTTGGATAAGTTACCGTTTCCTTTTTCAAACAATTTTCTCATTTCTGGTGCTGTACGGTTTACATTATCTGTAAGTACATCAATAATGACAGCTACGCCGCTAGGTCCATACCCTTCGTAGCGAACTTCTTCGTATCGAACACCGTCGCCGCCTTCTCCACTTGCTTTTTTGATCGCTTTTTCGATCGTGTCTTTTGCCATGTTTACCGCTTTTGCATCAACAATCGCGTAACGCAAAGTCAAGTTTGTTTCCGGATCAGGACCAGCATTCTTAACTGCGACCATAATTGCACGGCTGCACTTCGACCATGCCTTTCCCTTAACAGCATCTTGTCTTGCCTTCCTGTGCTTAATATTCGCCCATTTACTATGACCAGCCATGATTAGCGATCTCCATTTTTCTTTGGTTCAAAAGGATCTCTTCCTTCTTGAACTGCAATAAGTTTCTCTTGTAGCCTTCTGACAACAGTGCCAATTTCTAAATCATACAACGCCTCGGGAGTTGCGATTGAAATACCCCAAACAGAATAAATCGTCTCTTGAAATCCTTCAACGATTATTTTGTAATACTCCGGTGACCGAAGTGTCGAATACGCTCTTTGCCAAGCAGAAATTGCATCCCTTCTTTGGTGCGCTTTCCAATAAGCATCCGCGAGATGATCGAGAATTTGAGGGTCATCCCCAGTTTCCTTTAAAGCATTGAGAAATAAATCAATTGCTTCGTTCGAAAATCCTTGTAAAAGTTTGGCATATCCAACAGTATCTTGGACAAAACCTGCTGAATGGTCTAAATCATAAGCATTTTGAGCAATTTCAACAGCCTTCTCGGTTGCGCCATCTCGAAGAAGCAACAACCACGCTAAGTTATTCACTGCTACAACATCTGTACTATCCAAAGCAATAGATGCTTCGTATAACGAAATTGCAGAATCAACACCACCTACAGAAGACATAGATTGTGCTGCAATCGAAAGCGCGTATGCAAGCGTTACTGGCTCAAACCATCTTGGACGGGTGGGAACGAGTTCATTTCTTCCAATCTGTTTGTACGTATTTAATGTTACTGAACCATCTCCGCCAGATGCAACTTCGATCACAGGCATAGCACTAAGTACTGCCGCTTGCCTTTGCTTGTCGAGTTTAGGAGCGGCCATCGATGCAAGTTGCAGTGCAACATTCGGATCTCTAAGGTCAACAAGTTGCTGCATAATCGACAGCCATAATGCGTCGTTTCCGTGCATGAGTTGTTCGAATGAAGCACTAATCAATTCTGTTTGATGTGACCGAAACAAATCACTTGTTTCTTTGTCACCAATTTTTTCGAGCGCGGTAGATAGTGCAACATCTTGCAATAACTCGTCTGTGGGCGTTCTTTCGATTTCTTGCAGTCGTAAACGAGAAAGCAGTTGCACTGCTTTTTGGTACTCGCCGCCCATCGCAGAATCTAAACCAATAACAAAAAGTGCTTGTTCGTTTACAGGATCTCGCAATAGAACCTCGCTCCACGCTTTGAATGCTGCATCCAGCCTTCCAATCTCTTCTAGAGAATGTGCCATTGCTGCCCAAGGCGAGGGAGAGGTGTCATCTAATTCTGCTGATTGCAAATAATAAGAAATTGCTTGAGAATGTTTGTCAGATGCAGCTAAATCACGACCAGTGACATAGGCTCGTTCAGCCGCTCTCGTAGGTTGTAGTTTCTGTTTTTCTATTGGACCGACTGCATATTTCGAAAGATGTTCGTTCAGCAAGTCTGCCTGAGCGATCGAAAAGAGGAGAGTGGGGAGTAAAAAAGAAGAGATCACTTCTTAGCAGTCTTCTTTTTTGTAGTTTTTTTCTTAGCAGTTTTCTTTTTCGTTACTTTTTTCTTTGCTGCTTTTTTCACTGTTTTCTTTGTTTTTTTCTTCGTCTCTTTTTTCTTAGCAGCGGGCTTTGTTGCAACCCATGCATGTAACCCACCGTGCACTTTACTCACATCTTTTGCCTTAACTTGTCTACCAAGCCATGAAGCCGCTTCGTCTAAATCTGTCTCTTCATGCAACACGCCCTCGTGCATCAGTGCTTGAAAAGTTCGATCGTCAACAGGAAAAGCTGATACACCAAAACAAAGCGAAAGAACTCTTCCAGATACGAAGTGTGTCATTCCCTCAAGTGTTTGAATGTACTCCTTCGTTTCAGTTTTCCCTGCATCAGCAAGGCTTGCAAGTTTCACGTCATGCTCTCGAAGGTAAATGCCTCGTAAAATTGCTCGCAAACGACGTGCTCGGTCTTCTGCCTGCGGGTACGAGACGCCAATCACATCAATTGTTTCATGTGGCATATTCATGCGAAGATCATTGAGGTCAATGAATGCATTTTTCAACTTTTTATACGCCGCATCCGCCTGCTTTGTTGTTGCGTTCCAAAGCATTTGTGAATAAATCAATTCACCAACAGGACCATCTTCGTGTGGCTGTACAGCTTCCGAAGGAAGTTTTTTACAAAATGTCTTAAATTTTTTCGCGTACTCTGTAGAGTTTTTCACTGGGTTACCCTTCCGTTTTGTATTTCTTTGCTCGCTCTTCGTCTTCAATTCGAGCTTGTTCGATACTAGCCATGACATCCTGCTCACGGCGTAGTTTTTTATCAATTCTAAAATGTAACTTAGGCATTCGGCGGATTCGGATTTTGTCAGCGGCTTTTCTTCTTACCCACCTAGATGCAGACTGCAATCCGTGCATAGTTATCTCTTCATGCTCATTCGGCAGAACTGAACAAAACACTGATGCATCTGCCAAATCTGGAGAAACTTCAATTTTTGTAATTGTAATCAAGCCCTTAATGCGTGGATCAGAAATCCCACGAACAATCACTTCTTGGATTGCTCGCTTCAAAGTCGCTGCGACTTGTTCAGTTCGTTGGGTCATTGGTGTTCTTGCGTTAAAGCGTCCGTTCAACTTCCAGTGTTTTATAACACTCGATGACATCGCCGACTTTAATATCATCGTAACCATTGATTTTCATGCCACATTCTTGGCCAGATTTGACTTCTTTTGCGTCATCTTTGAAGCGCTTGAGTTGTTCCAAACGACGATCAGATTCAATCACGATACCATCACGAGTAACACGAATTTGTTGATTTCTCTCAACTGTGCCATCAGTAACGTAACAGCCCGCAATCATGCCGACCTTCGAAATTTTAAATACCTCACGAACTTCGGCGTGCCCAAGAACTTCAAGTTTAATCTCTGGGTCAAGCAATCCTTGCAAGGCTTTGGTTAAATCGTCCGTTAAATCATATATCACATCGTAATAACGTAATTCAACACCTTTTTGTTCTGCGAGGCGGCGAGATTTAGCAGTACTTGTCGCGTTGAAGCCAACAACAATACCGCCACACGTTTCTGCAAGATTAACGTCGGACTCGTTGATGCCGCCAACTGCAGCATGTTTAATTGAAATTCGAGCTTCATCGTTTCCGATTTTTCCAATTGTGCTTCGAAGTGTTTCGATCGAACCTTGCACATCACCTTTAATGACAACAGGAAGTTCTCGCATATCTGCGGTCTTCATTTGATCAAAAATATTATCGAGCGTCACTTTGTCTCGAGATAAATCTTGTTGGCGTTCTAATTCTGTTCGTTCTTTTGCAGAAGCTTCTGCTTCTTTTTGCGATTTCACAATATAGAACTTATCACCAGCGTCCGGTACTTCGCTCAATCCAGAAATCGTCATTGGCATCGATGGAGTAGCACTATCTACTTGTTTGGCATGATCGTTTGTCAAAGAGCGGAGTCGCCCATATCCACGACCAGCAACGATGTAATCACCCTTTTTGAGCATACCTTGTTGCACCAAAATACTAGCAACCGGCCCTTGCCCTTCAGCGAGGTGTGCTTCAATTACTGTGCCTTCTGCTGGACCTCCAAAGTCCGCTTTAAGATCAAGAAGTTCTGCTTGGTAATCCAAAATATCAATAAGATCTTGAATACCTTCATTTTTAATTGCACTCGTACGAATTACCTCAACATCGCCGCCCCAGTCAACTGGATTAAGTTCGTGCTCGGCAAGTTGACCAAGAATTCTTTGAATGTTTTCATCAGTTGCTTCTGGTTTATCTATTTTGTTCAATGCAACTACAATTGGAACACCTGCTGCCTTAGCGTGTGCAATTGATTCAATTGTTTGTGGCATCACTCCGTCATCAGCAGCAATCACAAGTACCACGATGTCTGTAACCTTCGCGCCACGAGCACGCATTTCTGTAAACGCTTCGTGACCTGGTGTATCAATAAACGTCACCATTCTTTCACCTTCACCAGCTGTTACAGGAACTCTAAACGCACTCGTAGCTTGTGTAATTCCACCCGCTTCACCATCAGCAACATTCGCATTCCGAATTCTGTCAAGTAATGAAGTTTTACCATGGTCAACATGGCCCAAAATTGTAACGACCGGTGCACATGATTGTGCATCAATGATGCTCCGTTCGGTAAATGACTCTGCAATTTTATCTGATTCAGTTTTTGCTTCCACAACTTCAAGTTCGATGCCCCACTCCATCATCATCTCAACAGCTTTAGATGTATCTAAGTAATCATTCACCGTTGCTACCGTGCCATCAAGCATCAAATTCTTTAAAATCTGATTGGCCTTAATGCCGGTTGTTGCAGATAGTTGCTTGATGGAAATTGGTTCAGAAATTGAGACTTTTCCGCCAGTTTGTGCAAGTGTTTTTGCTTGAGCAACAGGCTTGCCTGTTCGTTTTTGACTATCTCGACGCGCCTGTCTGAAAAAACCTCCACTACGTCGTAAACGATTTTCTCTTTCAAGCAAATCTTGTCGACGCCAATTGGAATCGTTACTCTTTTGTGTCGGTTGGTTGCGATTTGTTCGCTCGCCTTGGTGCGTTGCTCCGCGGCGTTTATTCCTACGAGAATCCTGCCGTCCCTGTCCAGGTTGTGGTTCAGCTTGGCCTCCACCACTTGGCATTCGAACACCACCACCGCCTGGTGATGATTGTTGCATAGGTGGTTTTCGTTTTGGACGTGGTGCTGGTTCTGGTTCTGGCTCTTCAACACGAATCACGCGAGGACCTGCCATTTTTGCTTTGACAGGCGTTTCCATTTTGCGACCAACTGGCTTGACAGCACCGGATTCACTAGATGTTTTTTGTGGGGTTTTCTCTTTTGTGCCTGATTTAGTTGAGGTTTTCTTTGTTGTATTCTTGCGAGTTGTCTTCTTAGCCTTGGCTCTCGCTTTTTTTACGTCAACCTTGGCGCTGGTTTCAACAGCTGATGTTGAAACTTCTGCAGCTTCACTAAACCATTCTGCAATCGTAGCTGCAAGTCCAGCAGACACAGCAGACTGATGATTCACGATATCTAGCACACCCTCATCTGAACACTTCTTTACGATATCCTTGGAATTAACTCCAAGTTTCTTCGCTAATTGATGAACTCTTGTTACTGCCTTTTTTGCCAAAACTTATTCTCCAGCACACTGCATATTATGCAGGTGTATCTGTTTGCTCCGCTTGTTCACTTTCGACTGCAACGGATGCTTCGCCATCGTTATCACTATCTACTACTTCAGAAGTATTTCCAACTTCTTCAACTTCTTCAATTTCAGGAGTTCCTAAACCGAGAATAGAATCTGCGGCAGCCTCTGCATCTTCATCAACTTCACCATCGAGGACTGCTGCGGCTGCGGCTTCTTCTTCAAGTGCACGGGCTTCTTCAGCCTCTTTCTCTGCTTCACGCTGCGCTGTGACTTCCTTAGATTTAATAATCGCCGCTTCAACACACCTGTCAGCGATTTGTTCTGCTATTTCAAGGTCGGTCACCATGACGTTTCGACCAATTTCTTCAACATCAAAGACACTGATCATCCCCATTGCTGCCATGCGATCAAGCATATCTTCTGAAACACCATCAATTTCTTTCAATGCTTCCCAAAGCACTTCTAGTCCCTTGGTGTATTCATCTGGAGTAAGAATATCTATGTCCCAACCTGTAAGCCGTGCCGCAAGTCGAACATTTTGTCCTCTGCGTCCAATTGCAAGTGAGAGTTGGTCGTCTCGAACAACGATAGTTGCACGACCAAGTTCAAAACAAAGACTTACATCTTCTACTTCTGCTGGTTTCAATGCGTTTGAAATTAAAACTTGGCTTGACTCGTTCCACCGAACAATGTCGATTTTTTCTCCACCAAGTTCTTCCACAATATTTCTAATTCTGGAACCTCGAACTCCTACACATGCACCAACTGGATCAATTTTTGAATCGTTTGATGTCACGGCAATTTTTGTTCGGAAACCGGGTTCACGAGACATAGCGCGAATTTCAATCACGTGTTCGTGTACTTCTGGTACTTCTGTTTCAAAAAGTTTTCGAATAAAATCTGCGTGGCTTCTAGATAAAACAATTTTAACTTGGCTACCTGTATCTCGAACATCAATTACGAAACATCGAATTCGATCGCCAGCATTAAATTGTTCACCTGGAATTTGTTCGCTTCTGGGCATAAAACCTTCAACTCGTCCACCCTTATCGAGTTGCACAATAAGTGATCCACCCTCATATCTACTGCAAGAACCTGTTAACAATTCGCCGACTTTATCAGCATATTCATCAAAAATACCCGTGCGTTCATCTTCTCTGAACCGTTGAATCATGACTTGCTTTGCAGTTTGAGCTGGAATGCGACCAAGATCAGCGAGTGGAATTTCAACAGCACCTTCGGGGAGATGTCGCCAAATAGTAATCTCACCAGTTAACTGATCCATATTGCAAGAAAACTCTTCAGTATCAAGTGAGCTGAAGTGTCGCCTTGCTGCGCTTACCATTGCTTGTTCTAAATCGCCAATAATGACGGATGTTTCAATCTTCCGTTGTGCAGCGATTGTTTTGATGAGTTCTAGCGTATCTGTGTTCATGATTCTTAAACCTTATGTAGTTGTTGAATTATTGAGTTGTCGGCAATAGCCATAAAAAATGCCACGGTTCGCGAAGCGGAACCAGTGGCCTATAACCTTTTGGTCAGTCGTAGCGATCATCGCTACTGCAATTGAGTTGGAATAAAACTCAACGCATAACCAAATTCCTTATGCAGGAAAAATCACCTGCTAGGGGAAGGCTCAAGGCCACAAGATGACTGCAATTAGCAGCCATGGCGGGAAAAAAGATGTAAGGACCCACTTTGGATCATTACCATACTCCTGTACAAAGTCACATGACCCACAACCATTGTGCGTCGAAGCGGTATAGGGTACGTCCACAAGCCCCTAAAAGCAACCTCGGTTGCAGCAAACCCTGCTCTAACTCGTTACATTAGGGGATACCCATGAAAAAACAAATAACCAAGTTTTTATGCCTTTTAGCCATGTTTTTCGGCTCAACCGCCCTCGCTCAACCGGGCGTGTTTCATGATTCGAGAGACCGAGTCTCTGTAGAAATTGTTGTTGAACCAGAGCAAGTTGTTGGGGGAAGCGATTTCATCATTGCCGTTGTTCTCAATCATGATAAACATTGGCACACCCATACAAATGATCCACAAGTGCCCGATGCACTTGGTGACCCTGAAGATTACATCGCAACTGAGGTATTGATTGAGACACCAGACAATTCACCGCTGACTATTCACGATGGTTTTATGCAATGGCCCAAAGCTATTTCGGTTGAAGTTGGTTTCGTTGGTGAACCTGTGGATTATGGGGTATTTGCAGAAAAAGTAGTAATCTACATTCCGGTATCTGTTTCAAAAAATGCAAAAATTGGAAATGCGGCGTTCAAAGTTCGAGCGATTTTTCAAGCGTGTGACGAAACAACTTGCATCGCACCCACACCACAAGAGGGGCAAGGATCACGCTGGGAAGAATATGGCATTGAAAAAACTATACAAATAGTTACTGCTGATCAAATTAGTGGGACTGTGAAAACTTCCAATCTCTTTGATGATTTTGACAGTTCAATTTTTGGAGATATCCATGCCGGCACCACCTCGCCAAATGAAGTGATTGCGTTTGACTTGTTTGGAATGCAATTTAGCCTAGACCCAAGCGGATCATTTGGCATGTTATTGCTTATTTTAGTTGCAATGGGCGGTGGTTTTTTACTGAACCTTACACCGTGCGTGTTACCAGTGATTCCTCTCAAAATTATGGGGCTGAGTAAAAGTGCCGGAAACCGAAAAACGACGCTGATTCTTGGAATATGGATGATGCTTGGAGTCATGGCACTTTGGATAGCACTTGGCGCAGCTATTGCTGTATTTAGTGGATTTACAGCCATCAATCAATTGTTTCAGTATCCAGCTTTTACTATTGGCTTAGGCGTATTTATAGGTGTTATGGCAATTGGCATGGGCGGATTGTTTTCAATTCAATTGCCTAATTTTGTTTACACGTTCAACCCAAAACACGATTCGTGGATTGGTTCGTTTTTGTTTGGTGTGATGACGGCGGTGCTTTCAACACCTTGCACTGCGCCATTTATGGGCGCTGCTGCTGCTTGGGCCACAACACAATCTGCCGTGTGGACACTCGCTGTGTTTGGTGCAATTGGTTTTGGCATGGCGGTTCCCTATCTTGTGCTTGCAGCGTTCCCACATCTTGTTGACAAAATGCCAAAAGCTGGTCCTTCTAGTGATGTAATCAAACAAGTCATGGGATTGTTAATGCTTGCAGCAGCTGCTTACTTTTTGGGTGTTGGATTAAGTGGGATCTTCCAACAGGAAGGTGCCCCGCCTACACGAATCTATTTATGGGCGGTTGCACTGTGTGTTGCAGTTGCTGGTTTATGGCTTGCGTGGAGAACAATACGAATTACGAAACGGGTAGGAATGCGAATTATTTTTGTAGGCATAGGCGTTCTTATGTTTATCTCTTCGGTCGTAGTTGGGAACCGCTTGACAGAAAAGGGTCCTATTGACTGGGAATACTACACACCAGAAGTTTTGCAAGAATCACTCGATGAGGGTGACACTGTTGTGCTAGAATTTACTGCAGAATGGTGCCTCAACTGCAAATTATTAGAAAGTACTGTGCTGCATTCCCCAAGGGTTGTTAATGCCTTTGAAAGTGAAAATGTTTCGCCAATTAAAATTGATTTGACTGGAAACAATGTTGCTGGCAACGCTCTTCTTGATGAAGTCGGCGGACTGCGTATCCCCCTTCTTATTATTCTCAATCCCAACGGCGAAGAAGTGTTCAGGGGAGATTTTTACACCGTCGATCAAGTGCTAAACGCTATCTCCTCCTCTTCGTCAGACAACGTTGATTGACTCTATTCAACGCTGATCCAGATAACGCACGAGTAGGATCTATCTGATACTTTTCATTTAAGTCAGCAGCGCGGTCATAGCCTAGTGGATAATCTACATTCTGCGTTTCCCACAAGCAATCTGCAAGAAGAAGCGCTGTTTGTAAACCATTTGGGTCGATATGACCAAGTTTTTGCGCTGCAATGAGCGCTTCCTCAGAAGTTGAGGCAGCCTTACACCGTAAATGCCAAACTATTGAAGTCGGTTCAATATTTTTGAGTATTTTAATTACTGATTCGTCATGGCCTGCTGCCAAAAATAGTTTTGCGGCGATCAACGTGGATTCTCTTGTTAGGCTTTGGTCTGCTAGATTCGTTGCAACATCAACCACACTTTCACCTGCAATCAGTGATTTGGCAGCATTTTTCTGCAAATATTCGTCGTGAGCAAGTGGCACAAAACCAAAATACAAAACAACACACCCGATCACAAACGGAATCATTGAAACTGATGCATCAATAATTTTAGATCTAGTTTGTTTTATTGAAAGTGTTCCCCCGATGCCGAGTAAACAAAATGCAAAGAGTGTAGAACCAAGATCAAACATCAATAGATCGACTTGCGCACTGATAACTACAATTATTGCAGCGAGCCCTAAACCAGAAGCAAAGACTTGTCTGTGATTGATTGGATCACTAAACCACAATTTTTTCCCAGCATTCCATAGAAGTTTTATAAAAATTGCAATCCAGAAAAATCCAAAGATTGAATAAGAAACAAGCCAATCAAACACAATGTTGTGTGTAGAAGTAATTTCTTCTGTTGCAGTTTCTGGGCGAACAGTTAACCAAGACTCTTGAATGTGATCGGGTCCAACCCCAAACAAATGTGTTCCAGCAATTTCTAGACCGCCTATGAAGTATTGGCTGCGAACAAAAAGTGATCGATCTCCAAGAAATGATTCTGCTAAATATCCACGAAAAAATACAACATAGACCGATGCAACAACAATTGAAACTGCAATCCAACCCCCCCGTTTTTTTAGTAAACTTCTTGTTAGTGGCGTGTACATAGACAGCACAAAAATAAAAGCTACCAATACCAAAACAACGGTGGTTTTTGAAGACGTTGAGATCGCCGCAGCGCAGCAAAGCAGTGAAAATAAGCCTGCAATGACGAAATACAATATACGGTTTTTACACCACGATGCAGCAATAAACGCCCAAATGACAGCAAGCCCAACCAAAACACCTCCAAAAACGTTGGGTGATGAAAACCATCCCATGGGACCAAATGATCGAAGTCGTTCTTCAAATATTGCAGCAGCAGAAGTTCCATATTTCAAATCATTCATTCCAAGCACTTCTCGCTTGTGCGATTCAAAATAACGAATAAGTTGTTCGTGATCACCATAGGCGAAAACTGCGCTCACAAGAAGTGGGATGGTAAGGGCAAGTAGCACAATTACCGCAAGAACAAAAACCCGTTGCTCTCTACAGAGGTGTGCAAGTGTAATACTAGCCATGATCGCAGCTATCCACGCAGAACCGTGAATGTATTGCAATGGGTCTACGCTGCCGTGAGTCCAAATAACCACAATTGGAAGTGCTGCCAAACCCACTATGTACCAGTGAATCATTCTGCCACGCAGTGTTTCGCCAAGGAGAGCAAGTGAACACAAAGCAAGAATAATCACATCAAGAAGCACACTTCCACTAGGTCCAAGAACACCGCTTGGAAGTTCCTTGGTAATCATGGGATTGAGATCAAAATATGGGTTTGAAGAATGTAAAATCAAACACCGTGAGACTGCTATGAAGCAGATCATAAAAGACGCACCAACTCGCATTGCTGCACTACACATGTTTTCGACCCGTGTAATCAAAAAATGCTACTACTAAAAGTGCAAGACAAACCAGTAACGTCAAAAGAATTGCTCCAGTTGCATCCGATCTTCCAAGAAAGAGACCTGCGATGCCCGTGACTCCGCTGATTGCGAAAAGTACTACGAGCGTTCCTGTATTTCCAAGTCCACGTGCCGCAAGACGATGAGAAAAATGTTGTTGGTCACCTTTGAATGGGCTTTTTCCTTGCAGAATCCGTAATGATGTCACTGTAAAAAAATCATATAGTGGAAGTGCAAGCACAAAGAGTGGCATGAGCACACCGTACCACGCGGTACCAATACCAGTGGCGGCGTCTGGGTCAAACCACGTAACACGTGTTACGAGAACTGCAAGCGCAAAACCGATTACTAACGAACCGCCATCCCCCATAAATATTTTTGCTTTGGGCTTATTCCACCAGAAAAAACCTATGTTTCCGCCAACCAACAAAGCAAGCATTGCTGCAACAAACCACTGAGAGCCCAACAAAGCTGCGACCATAAACAACCCACCAGAGACGATCGTGATTCCCGCTGTTACGCCATCCATATTGTCCAGATAATTCATAGCGTTGGTGAGCACCATAATCCAAATAACAGTGCAAACGATGCTAACAAGCGAACCCGTACCAAGCCATACATCGAGTACTTCAAGTAGCCTTACGTTAAACCAAATAACCAAAACAATTGCACAGATAAGTTGGATTACTGTTTTTGGCAAAACACCAAGCGGGTTCCTATCATCAACTAGGCCAACAACATGCAAAACTGTAAGGCAAATGAGAAATGCTGTTGCAAGAGGAGTACTTTGTACAACTTGCTCTTTCCATGGGGCAAGTGCAGGAACAAGCGATGTGATGGTATCTGGTGTAAGTTGTAATGCGACTAAACCAGCTGTGAGTGGTAGTACGAGGGTTGCCCAAATTGCAACGCCACCGATATTTGGCACTTGACGAAGCTCTTTTTCGTGCCCCTCCACACCTGTCGTATCTAATGTTCCAGCTTTTCTGCCAACCTTAACAAGAACACCTGTAAGAATAAGGGATAGAGCACTCGAAGCTGCAAATAGTATGAGAACCAGTGTCGTCATTGCCTTCATGGTAACCCAAGGGGGACATCCCAGTGGAGGGGCTGTAAAATACTCGGTATGAATTCTCTTGCCGTTTATTGTGCCTCTTCCACACAACTTGAACCAGCATTCCACCATGCTGCAGATCTTGTCGGAGCAGGCTTAGCTGCTCGTGGGCTTTCTCTTGTCTACGGCGGTGGGTGCATTGGGCTCATGGGTGAAGTTGCAACATCTGCTGCAAAAGGTGGTGCAGAAGTCATCGGAGTCATCACACATAAACTTGTTGAACATGAACAGGCAAACAATGAATGTGACGAACTCATTGTTGTTGATACGATGCAAGAACGCCGCACCATCATGATGGACCGCGGAGATGGCTACCTTGTTCTACCTGGTGGCGTTGGTACATACGAAGAGTTTTTTGAAGTACTTGTCGGTCGCCAACTTGGTGACCATACAAAACCAATTGGTATCGTGAATGTCAACGGATATTTCGACCCACTGCATGACATGCTTGAACATGGAATAGAACATCAATTCATCCGACCAGCGCTCCGTGGTCTAGTTTTTATTGATCCCTGTCCCAACGCCGTACTTGACCATATCATCGAACATAAAGGTGAAGATGTTCCCCCAAGTGCCATTCTCCCCATGCACAGCGGGAATGATGGATAATGTGCCCATGCCATCAAGCCAACAATCTTTAGGCATCATCGCAGGTAACGGAATTTTGCCATCACTCGTTGCTCGATCTGCAAAAAATTTGGGATATCGAGTCTGCTGCGTTGGGTTAAAAAATCAATTCGATCCTGCCCTTCGAACAAATTGTGATGAGTTTTCGGAAGTGGGCATGGCAAAAATTGGTCGCTGGATCCGGCTGATGAAAAAATGGGATATCGACGAAGCTGTCATGGTTGGTGGAGTTGGCAAAACAGTCATGCATGATCCATTTAGGCTCTTGCGTATGATGCCTGATGTGCGCGGTCTCAGTCTGTGGTATCGTCGTCTTCGCCACGACCGCCGCGACGCAACTGTGCTCGCAGCAATTGCCGATGAATTACTTAGAGCAGGAGTCACACTTATCGATTCAACAACACACATTAAGGAACACCTCGTAACAACAGGAACCGTTGGGAGCATCGAACCTAGTTCACAACAAACAAATGACATTACATTTGGCTGGCCACTGTTACGTGAAACTGTTGAATTGCACATCGGTCAAGCAATTGCCGTGCGCGAGGGTGATGTTCTTGCAGTTGAAGCCATTGAAGGTACAGCAGCGTTAATCAAACGTGCAGGCGAATTGTGTAAACGAAAAGGATGGACGCTTTTAAAAACTGCTGCTTCTGACCACGACATGCGTGCTGATGTGCCCTCTATTGGTACAGAAACCATTGCGCAATGTGCAGATGCAGGCTGTGGGTGTATTGCGGTAGGAGCGAATAACGTAATTCTTCTCGATAAACCAGCCGTGATTGACGCAGCGAACAGTGCAGGAATTTCAATCGTTGGCATCTGATCAGCCTTTCGTTTCACGTGCAGGGCTGAAACTTGAGCATGCGCTTGAGGCGTTTCAGTTCGACGTGAAAAATTTAACGTGCGTTGATTTAGGTTGTAACGTGGGGGGATTTACCGATTGTCTATTGCAGCGTGGAGCAGCAAAAGTCTATGCCGTCGACACTGGGTATGGAACGCTCGCTTGGAAACTACGAAGTGATGAACGTGTTGTCACCATGGAACGCACAAATGCGCTTCATATTGAACCAACAGAGAAAGTTAATTTAGCAGTTGTTGATCTTGGGTGGACCAAACAAGCACTTGCGATCCCTGCGGCAAAAAAGTGGACAAGAAATGGCCAAATCATCACGCTCGTAAAACCACATTATGAACTCACAAAAGAAGAAAAAGTGCAGGAATCAGTGGGTTCTGGGCTTTCAGAGGAGATGGTAGAGCAAGTACTTTCGAGGGTTCGTGCTGAAATTGATGCAATGGGGCTCTGTGTAGTCACTGAAATAAAGTCGCCAATTCGCGGCAAAAAATCATCGAAAAAAGGAAGTGGAAATGCAGAGCATTTGATGCTTCTTAGTTGCAAAAAATAAGCCAAAAAACAGGTCCTCCAAAAGGCTTCGTTTTGCGCGATAACGACTGAATTCAGGTACAATAGACCGCTTCCACAGGCATGAGTGAGACACCTAAACAACCCGAAGAAAGCAACGCCGAAGAACTACCTTCAAACCTCGGAAATGTTGTTGAGCAACTCATCGAACGTGAGTTACACGACAGTTATCTCACGTACGCAATGTCGACGATTATGGATCGCGCACTGCCTGATGTACGCGACGGATTGAAACCATCACAGCGTCGCATTTTGGTTGCGATGAACGATCTCAACCTTTCACCTGGACGAAAACATCGTAAGTGTGCAAAGATTGCCGGCGACACCTCAGGCAACTATCACCCACACGGCGAATCGGTCATCTACCCAACACTGGTCAACATGGGCCAAAACTGGAAGATGCGAACGATGCTTGTTGACAAGCAGGGTAACTTCGGTTCGATCGATGGTGATCCCCCTGCTGCAATGCGGTACACCGAAGCGCGCATGACTGCTGCTGCAGTTGAAATGCTCGCTGATATCAAACTTGGCACCGTTGACTTTAAGCCAAACTACGATGAAACAAAAATGGAGCCTACCGTTCTTCCTGGACGGTTTCCAAACTTACTCGTCAACGGCTCAAATGGTATCGCTGTTGGCATGGCGTGTTCAATGCCGCCACACAATGTTGGCGAAATTTGTGATGCGATTATTGCAACAATCGATAACCCTGATCTTTCCCTTCAAGAACTGCTCGAAATTGTTCCGGGACCTGATTTTCCAACTGGCGGCATCGTTGTCGGTAAACGCGGTATTCTTGATGCTTACGCGACTGGTCGAAGTCGGTTTAAAGTTAGAGGTCGCGTACACCACGAAGTAATTGGAAAACGTCAAGCAATTGTTATTGATGAAATTCCTTACCAGATCGTTCAAAATAACTTGATCGAAAAAATGGTCGAATGCGCAAAAACTGGTCGCATCAATGACATTTCAGATATCAAGAATTTCTCAGGCAAAAAGTGGCGAACTCGAATTGTGGTGTACCTCAAACGAGGAGCGGATCCTGAAGTTGTTGAACGACAGTTGTACCAATTTACACCACTTCAATCAACCGTTTCTGTCATCAACATTGCACTTGTAAATAGCCGCCCACAAACACTTCCACTTAGAGCACTCATTGATTGCTGGGTCGGTCACCGCCAAGAAGTTATTCGTAGACGAACTGAACATCTGCTTCGCGAAGCACGCAAGGCAGCACATAAACTTGAGGGTCTGATCTACGCTGTCTGTGATATTGATGAAGTTATCGCCCTTATTCGTGGAAGTCGAACTCGCGAAGAAGCAATTGAAAAGTTGATCGCCCGCGCATTCACGATTTCAGATTCGCACGAATACGCAAAGTTTATTTCAAACCGTCTCATTGAAACCGCCAAAAATGGTGTATCACTTTCACGCGTGCAAGCTGAGTCCATTGGTGCTTTGCGACTAATCCAGCTTGTTGGATTAGAAATTGAAAAACTCACGAGTGATTATGCTGAGTTGTTAGAAAAAATTGATTACTACACAGGCATTCTTGCGAGTGAACAAATAGTACTTGACATGATCCGCGAAGATTGTCTTGAAATGAAAGATCGTTTCTCGACACCAAGACTTACTGGCTTTATCGAAGCGGAAGAAGAAGAATTTGATCACGGGGCGTTGATTACTGAACACGAGGTTTGCGTCACGATCTCACACCAAGGATATGTCAAACGTCTCCCAATCGACACGTTCAGAGAACAGGGCCGAGGTGGACGAGGTATCAAAGGTGGCGAAACGAAAGACGGAGACTTTATTGAACACATATTTGTTGCTTCAACGCACGATGACTTGTTGTGCTTTACAGACTCTGGTCGCGTATTTAACTTAAAGGTCTTTCGAATCCCAGAGGCAACCCGAACAAGCAAGGGGAGAGCGTTGGTCAATCTGTTGAATTTCAAAGATGACGAACAAGTTGTGACAGTGCGTGCGATTAAAGATTTTGAAAACAATCAAGAGAATCTCGTATTTGCAACTTCCAAAGGCAGAGTCAAGCGTACTGCCGTCGCTGATTATCACAACGTCAACAAGGGTGGAATTCGAGCAATTAAACTCAACGATGACGATGCCTTGATTGATGTCATTAAGACAGATGGCACTGGGCACATTCTTCTTGCCACGAAACAAGGCATGTCGATTCGATTTGATGAAAATGATGCCCGTTTGATGGGGCGAACAGCTGCTGGTGTTAAAGGAATTACACTTGCAACTGGTGACCTTGTTGTCGGAGCAGTACTCGCAACAGACGATGCTGACCTTATGACCATGACTGAAAATGGGTATGGCAAGCGTACGCCAATGGAAGAATATCTCGTGCGAAGTTCTGAGAACGGTTCCACAAGACCACAAGGAAGAGGCGGCAAGGGTCGAAGAGACATCAAAACTGGCGATCGCAACGGGCTTGTTGCAGATATTCGAGCAGTTAGAGATGGCGATAGCCTCATGTTTATCACTGCAAACGGGATGCTTGTTCGAATTGCTGCAAGTGACATCCGCTCAATTGGCCGAAATACCAAAGGTGTAAAAGTCGTAAATCTTAAAAACGATGACCGGTTGATTGCTGCTGCAAAAATCGAAGGCTCTGACGAACCCGCTGAAGTAGATGTTTCAGCAGACTAAATAACTTCAAGGTGCCGTTCATCCGCGCCGAAGCACCGCACTGGCGATGCGTTTGACGCCGAAAAACAACCCGCGAGGTTGTTTCGGGTATCCTCTATGCCATGACACTGAACCAATGGTCCGAAGATGTACTCATTCTTGAACTTCAAAATGAACCTGACTTTTCCGAAGATACGGACGCATTGCTTTCAAAGCTAAAAAACAGCGACATTCTTGCACCAGATGTGATCATCGATTTACAACAGGTTACAACACTAAACTCGTCTAATCTCGGTGCTTTGATCGAATGCAAAAAAATGCTTGACAAAAAAGACCGCCGAATGATCATCTGTAATATCAATGATGGTATTTGGTCAACCATGCTTGCTACTGGGCTCGATCAAGTATTTACTTTTATTGAAGATACAACCACAGCCCTTACAAGTCTGATAGTTGGGGAGTAACCTCATGCGACCACTGCGGCGCACCGAACATGATACGCGGGTTGAGATCATGCCTTTGATCGACGTCGTGTTTCTATTACTTACTTTTTTCATTTATGCAATGGTGCTCATGGTTCGAGTTGAAGTACTTCCTGTTCCATTTGAATCATATATTTCAGGTGAAACCGCAACCCCAAAACCTGCAATTTCAATCACGATTGCAATTGATGGGAATATGTATATTGGCACAACAGTAGTTACGCTTGACGAACTAGTAGAAAGTGTTCGAAGTAAATTGACGGATAAACCTGAAAGCGTGCTGTACTTAGTCATGGAAGATGGGCACTCGGTTGTTGACCGAGGCCCTCTACTCACCGGTGCATGGGATCGATTGAGAGCTGTGAATTTAGAAGTTTTCTTGGTTGGATCGCCTAGCGAGGAAAAACTTGATGCTACACCGTAACGCGGCACCACTATCCATCGCTTTGGTTGCATCACTTGTAATTCACTTTACCGCAATTCCGTTCTTGACGACAACGAGTTTTGCCTCTCCCTTTGCCCCTCCTCACGATGCTTCGCACCTTGAAACACCTTTACTAGAAAAACCAGAAGTTGTGCTCGGTATTGATCAATCTGAAGCATCAACTTTGACATGGATTGGGCACGAACATTATCAAAAACATCTTGCACGGCTAGCTCAAGTTGAACAGGCGGCGATGCAAATTGAACAACCTTCGCCGCAGCCAACCACTCCAGAGCTAGTCCCAGAGCAGGCAAATAAAACTTCTAAAAATTTTCTTGAAGAGTTCACAAGAACAACTGCACCTATTACAGATGCCGCAACAAAATTGATTGATGCGCTGCGGGATCTTCAATTTTCATTTGCTTCTCCAACCCCACCCCCATCAGTACGCCCTACACCTTCCCAAGAACAAGTCGTAGTTACAAAACCAAAACCAGTAGCAGAACCTTCAGATCTTGAATCTGATGCCACATCAATCGTTGAAGTCCCTAGAGAGAACTGGAAAACTGGACGACCAATCGCCGCTGAAGGAATTATTCTTCGTCCAAGAAGACCCTCGTTTACTGCACATCAATCAGTTACAAATGCACCCGGCGGATTAACCGCTTTGCTTGTCATTGATCGGCGTGGGCGACCTATCGATGTCAAGGTGCTTCGAGGAACTGGCTCTTCTTCAATTGACAGATCACTCGTTGCAAGTTTATATCGTTGGAGAGCCGCTGGAGAAAAAATCGATGCTATCGGTGTGGATGAAACAATCAATATCACGATTCACATTTCTTTTTCACGATAATTGAATGTATCGCTAATACATTTATGATGTGAGCCTATCTCTCCACAATGACATTCGGCTCGTATCGGTCAACACATAATTAAGCGGTGTTACAGTGACAAACCCTTCTTTGAGTGCTTCAACATCACTTCCTTTAGCAGTATGTGAAAAGGCCATGCCGTCCCCGGCTGCCCAATAATACGTTCGTCCATAAGGACATTCCCGTTTATCGTAATGACCAAGATCACCTGCGGCATTCATATCAACCACTTTAATTGTAGGCATTGGCATATCGGGCGACTCACATGTCGGAACATTGATGTTTACAACTTCGTGAGATTCAAGTTTGTTCTCTAACACTCGATCAATCACATTTCTTGCAATCACTGCCGCTCTGTCGTAACAAATCGTATCTCGATTGTCCAAGTGTAAACTCACTGCAATCGATGGTACTCCGAGAAACGCTGACTCAATCGCAGCAGCAACTGTTCCTGAATAAATAATATTAATGCCAACATTCGAACCACTATTCATACCACTAATTGTTAAATCTGGTTCCGTTCCCACGCCGAAACGCTCTTCCCACAACGCACGCATTGCAAGCTTGACACAGTCTGCTGGACGTCCGTCAACTGCCACTCCTGACATGTGCTTTGTAACTTCGACATGTTGTGTCATGAGTGGCTTGGTGTAGGTAATACCATGGCTTGTTGCAGATTGCACTGTTTCTGGTGCAATGACAACGAGTTCCCCAAGCCCTTCTAAAGCTTTATGTAAGGCCACAATACCTGGAGCGCGAATGCCGTCGTCATTTGTCAACAAAATTCTCATGATCCTCTTGGCTCCAAAATATATTCTCTGCCACCCCAACAAATTGGTTTTCTATTTTGCAGCATTGATGCTGCGCCAAATAAAATGCATGCAACAGCGATAATACCTATCGGAGAAAGCAATGCAAAGATGAGTGGAGCACCGTTTATTTTATATAACCACGCAATGACAAAAGCAAATGCTGCAAGGGATGCGAGCGATAGCCAAAACAATGGCAGTGATTCAAATGCTCCAAAAAGCATTCCTACGACCCCAACGAAAGGCAAAAGCACACCCACAACAAGTGCGGTGATTGCAGATCCACGCAGTTTTTTCACGTCTCTACTGTGCGACTCAATGTATATCCGTTTCCAACCTGTTTTGAACGCTTCAAATGTTGGGTACATGGAACATTTCAACAATCCATCTGCAAATAAAAGTTGTACCCGGCCACCTGTGTGTCTATCTATTTTTTTTGCAAAAGCAATATCCTCAAGCAAAGCTTCTTTGACTGCTTCATGCCCTCCAATTTCTTCGTATGCTTTTCTTGAAAACAATAAAAATTGTCCATTTGCAAATGGGCGTGTTCTGTGTTCACGATTCACTTTGTCAACTGGATAT
>JABHZL010000072.1 GCA_018656645.1 Phycisphaerae bacterium | reverse complement strand
TGGTGGCATGTCTTCTGGGTCCAAAGGTGTAACTCTTTCAACAATTCATAAGTCTAAAGGTCTCGAATGGCAGTCTGTCTGTATTATAGATGTCAAGGATGGGCTGTTGCCTTATTACAGCATGAGTAAAGATAAAGCGAATGAATCCTCGGAGCAGAGGTGTCTCCATGTTGCCGTTACGAGAGCGAAGCAGAATCTAGTTATTTGCTGTCCTAAAAAAGTAGAGGGGAGAACTGGAGAAATTACCTACGGAAACATGATTACGCGTTTCCTAGATAATTCACGATTTCATAATAAAAGAAATACTGAGCTCAACAAAAGAGAGCAATGACACCTTGCTAAGGGTGACGAATAGAGTTTTACATAACAGGGGGGTGATAGTAATTTTTACGACTGTATACTGCATGCAGTGAGAGGAGAAGGCATTACTTGCATTAAACCCCAAAACTAATCAGTGAAGCTCTATATGACTGTTTAGCAGCCATAAGCAGTAATATCGAGAGTTTTACATAATATGTATTATCGGCGAAGTGGGGTGGCGATATCAAGAACAGCCAACGCTGTTAAATACGCGATAAATACGTGGAATAAACTATGAAAACTCTTATGGCAAAAGAAAACCCCTGACTATCAGGGGTTTTCTGTGTAACTATCTGTTAGATATAAAACTCTTACGGGCAAGCGCCCCACGCATCAACGACTGCGAGCAAGTCAGAAACATCCACTGCTCCATCACCATTGATGTCACCCATACCGCCTGATTGACCCCACAAATCAATCACGATAAGGAGATCTGAGACGCCAACCATGCCATCGCCATTTGCATCACCAGTGCAGGGAACATCGTCACAGTAACTATCTTTAATAGAAACCGCATCAACAGCTGCTTCGATAACTGAACCTGAGTTCAAATCACCGCAAACGAAGCGAACTTGAAGCGTGCCAGCACCTGAAAGCGTGTGTTCAACGTCATACCAGCCTCCACTTGATTGATCGACTGGTCCGACCGTTTCAAGGTTTGTCCAAGCACCACCGTTGTAAGAAACATCCACAAAGAACTCGTCATTATTAGAATCAGCACCGTTACATTCAGCGCCGTTGCTATACCAGCGTGAGTAACTCAGAATTGCACCCTCGCCGAATTCCATTGCTGGAGAGGTAAGCGTTGTGGTGCCGTCATCAACGTCTTCGTCAACGTCGTTACCGGTGACATAACACATGCCAGAGCCATCTGCGTCAGTAGGATTGTCACAGCGTGCTCCACCATTCGATGGAGAAACGCGGTCCCAGTTGCCTGTACCAGCACTGTTGTCAACGACCCAACCTTGATCTGAGTTAAAGTCATCATCATACGAAACGATAGATGTTCCAATCATCCAGCCGTAGGCATTTGCCGCGCCACCTGATGGATGTTCTACAGTGCCTGAAGTTTGACCTTCACAACTTATATAAAACTCTGGTTCGTCATCACATTCCATGCCAGGAATAGTTCCACTCCATTCCATAAGACCAGACACGTTCATTGGCATTGCCATGAAATTATCACTCTGTGCAGATCTATAATAAAGAGAAACATCATCAATAAGTGTATCTTCACGAGGATCTACATAAACTCTTACTTCATACCCTACGTTGGGATCCATTTCAGTTGGTACAGCAGACAACATTGTGATTTGAGGACCAAGGAATGTATTTGCAAGTGCATCTGCAACATTGAGCACGCCCCCTGTTGCACAATTGCCTTGCATACTTGAAATGGGTCTTGTACTTGAAAGGATAATGTCTCTGACTTCTTCAAAACTTGTTCCACCCACTACGGAATAGATAAGACCAGTGCCACCAGCGACATGTGGCGTCGCCATTGAAGTACCACTATAGTAATCGTAATTATTACCAGGAGTTGAACTCAGTACATCAACACCAGGCGCGCCAAGGTCTACTTCAGTTGGGTGGTATTGGCTAAATGAAGCCATGTTTTCGTTCACGTCTGTTGCAGCAACACAAATAATATTTGTACATGACAATGCGCCGGGATAAGAGGCGCCGTAACTACCACCATTACCAGCAGCTGCGACAAAGATATGACCATACTGGTCACCTGCACCTTGAATTACATCAAACAATGCTTGAGAAAAGCCTCCGCCACCCCAAGAGTTGTTAGAAACTTTGAATTCATTGATTGCGCAGTATTCAACTGCATCTACAGCACCTTCGATAGTACCGCTTCCGCCTGAGCTTAAAAACTGAGCGCCAACAATTCGACATCTCCAGTTTACGCCCGCAACGCCTATGCCATTGTTTCCAACTCCACCGATGGTTCCGCTGCAATGTGTGCCATGACCATTGCCATCCATAGGGTCAGAATCGTAATTAGAAAAGTCATAACCGTGAACATCATCGACATAGCCATTGCCATCATCATCTTGACCATTACCAGGGATTTCACCTGGGTTCGTCCACATGTTCGCAACAAGGTCTTGGTGATTGTAATCAACACCAGTATCAATAACTGCAATAATAAATTCTTGGTCACCGACATGGTTGTCCCATGCTTGTGGAGCGTGAATTTGATCCATGCCGTACAAATTATTGTACATAGGATCATTTGGAATCGTATCGAATGCTTTAACTATATAAATTGGCTCTACGTATTTAATAGAGTTACGTTTTGAAGATAAAATATTCAATGCTAGTTCTACAGTCACATCGATTTCAACTGCAAATAGTCCCGGGACAAGTTTCGATTCATTTACTATTGTTCCACCAACTTCATCAAGAATGTTCTGTTGGAGCGACCTATTGTCAGCATCTAGAAAGCGAACAAATACCCGATCTGGGACATGATCGTAATTCAACGCGTTCTTATCTGGAATAAGTGCGTTGTTTTCAAATTGCGCCAAGGCAATCTGAGCGATACATAAAGTTGCAAGTAGTGCGACAGTCTTAAAATGATTCGACATGGAAATTCTCTCCAATTAGTGTGTGTTCGTACATATAACCAAAGTAGGCTATATGGGATATATTCTAATATATTCGTAGTAAAATCAGCATTAGATGCGTTGAAAAGAACAATTTAGTTCTTTATTTATCCAAAAGAGAGTGAATTTAGGCAAAATGACGTCGAATTGATGACCACCTGAAAGCAAGTGACCCCCCCCACTTTTTACCTAAAAATCACTCCCCCGCTGTTGTTTAGGTTCATTTCTTTCCCCAATTGTTACAACATGGTTCAAGAAAGCTGACGGCGATAGCGAATAATCAAACGCCCACCCCCTGTTATGAAAAACTCTTACGGGCAAGCACCCCAATCTGATCTGCAAATGTGTGTATCTTCGAACCTAGTGCTAGAAAATTTCTATTTTCGTATTGATATCGTTGCTTTATTTTCTATTTAGTCGATTGCATCTTGTTTATGTTGAAAATTAAGGTACGCTTTACTAATGCAATCACGTCGTAACTTTATCGGTACCGGTCTAGGAATCATGTCTGCGATGGCGCTTCGCAGCAAGGGCATGGCTACTCCAAGATTAGGTATTAATTGTGTCGATACTGGTGCAGCAACGTACGATGCATCGTGCCCTCAGCAGCGAGTTTTATTCACTCCGAACAATTCAATGGTTGATGGTTTGCCATTTGCACATTGGTACACGGGTGATGACTTCCCTGGACTAGATCATCCAATGCCAAACCCAGATTGTTTTGCAGGTAACCCCCCTCCAATTTCAGAGACAATCGATGTCGCTGTTATTGGTGGCGGTATTTCTGGATTGACTTCTGCCTACCTGTTACGCGAACACAACCCTGTAATTTTTGAAATGCATAACCAATTCGGCGGCGCGGCTCGTGGTGAAGTTTGGAACGGCGTTCCATACTCCTTAGGTAATGCGTATGTTATTACGCCAGACCCTGGAACTTTTCTGCAATCGTTCTATCAAGAATTAGGAATGAATGATGCTGTTCGTGTTGATACTTCCGACGCCCCAGTCGAGTTACATGGTTCCGTTCTTCCTGGTTTCTTTGATGGTGAAGGTGTTTCTTGGAACCTTGCACAAGCGATTGCGAAATATCGAGAAGTTGTCTCTCAAATGGCAAATGTCGATTACCCAGTAATCCCCCTCGTTGGAGGAAGTGAAGACGAATGGGTATTCGAACTTGACCAAAAAACACTCAAGCAAGACATCGAAGAACGCATGGCGATGCCCATTCCAGATGAACTAGCTGCTGCAATCCAAGCATATTGCTATTCTTCTTTCGCTGCTGGTTGGGAAGAAATTTCAGCAGCAAGTGGTTGGAACTTTTTAGCAGCTGAGGAATTCGGACGCTGGGTCTGCCCCGGTGGCAACAGTTTCATGGCGTTGCAAATGTGGAAAGCCTTAAAACAACTTGATGACAACGTGCCCGAATCGTGCAGACCATATCACATCCGAGGAGGTTGTCGTGTTGTAGATGTTCGTCCACTTGCAGGTCCTGGTAATAAAACGCAGGTGACTTGGGTTGGGGCAGACGGAAGATGTAGAGCGCTTGCTGCAAGAAAAGTTGTAATGGCTTGCTCAAAAATATTATGCCGAGAAGTTATCCATCATCTTAGTGACGCAGATTCAGCGAAGTACGAAGCGATCGATCGTCTTGCATATCGTGGGTACCTTGTTGCGAATGTGCTTTTAAAATCACCTATCAAACGAGACTTTTATGATATTTTCTTGCTTGGTGATGGGATTTATCCTATGAACCAAGAATCAGCACAAGATGATCGTTTTGTGTGCGACGTCTTGCATGGAAATTACAACGCAGGTCCTTTGCATGCAGGCGAAAGTAATGTCTTGACGTTGTACTGGCCCCTGCCATTTGACTTTGGAAAGTGGACACTTTTGCATGAGGCAAATTGGGATAACTATTCACAGATGCTTGCGCCGCAAGTAAAGCGCATTCTCAAACTTCTAGATGTAAAGACTTCTGCAGTACGACAAGTTCGTATGACACGTTGGGGACATGCTATGCCAATAAGTGCGCCGAATTTAATCGCGGACGGAACGTGCAGTGACCTTCGAAAACCAATTGACGATCGACTCTACTTCGTGCAACAGGATAATTGGGCTATGCCGGCAGTTGAGAATTGTTTAATCGATGCGAAAGAGTTTACAGAT
>JABHZL010000018.1 GCA_018656645.1 Phycisphaerae bacterium | reverse complement strand
TTCCATGTTTTCTCTTTTATCCAATAAGGTGTTCAAGAATCGCCATGCGAGTTGCAACACCGCCTGTTACTTGTGAAAGAATCAAGTTGTGCGGCGAATTTTCAATGTTCGCAACACTGTCATCAATTTCTAATCCGCGGTTCATTGGTCCGGGGTGCATAATGGCCCCTTGGTAGTTGGCGGATCTTGTTTCTGTAAGCCCAAATTTTTCGCGGTAATCTTCACCGACTTGTGCGTTACGTTCAAATTGCACGCGTAGCATCATGCAAGCAGAAACTTGGGATAACACACTGTCAAAATCTGAAGATGTTTCGCAGTTCAAATCTGTTGGTAACAATTCCTTGGGACCAACAAGTGTGACGGTTGCCCCTAGTTTGGTTAGACCAATCACGTTTGAACGGGCGACTCTGCTGTGTGCAATATCACCAACGATTGCGATGTGTTCCCCCGAAAGATCATCTTTTCCAAAGTAACGGCTTAACGTCACCGCATCGAGCAGTGCTTGCGTTGGGTGCGCGGTTGTTCCAGAGCCAGCGTTTATGACGGGCACTCCCACTTGCTGCGCAATTTCCCACGGACCGCGTTCTTCAGAACAGCGTACAACAATTCCCGCAACGCCCATCGCTTCTAAGTTGAGCGCTGTGTCAACGAGAGTTTCGCCTTTTGATGCACTTGACGTTCCGCCGAGTAAGTCAACGTAATCACCCCCGAGCCGTTTCGTTGCGACGGTAAAACTACAACGAGTCCTTGTTGAGTTTTCCATAAAGAGGTTGGCGATAATTTTTCCAGCAAGTGGAGCGTCTGGTTCATACCGATCGCCGGCGTCGAGGAAGTGAGATGCGCGTTGCATGAGCCCGACCATATCCTCGCCGCTCAGATTGTCTAAACTTAAAAAATTTCTTCCATTCCAAGCCATAGAGTACAGATTGTACCAAAAGTAAAAATAGGCAATTAGTATTATGGAGATCTACCCTTTACAATAGTTTGTATGAAAAAGACACTATTAACTGTATTTACAAATCTCATCGTGTGTGTGGTGGCCCAACACTCGCAAGCCCACAGCCCAGACATGCGGTTGAACGAAGTCGTGCACATGTCAGACGCAATTTTTATTGGTCGTGTTTCTGAAATTCGCACTTTTGATGGCGGTGGCGGAATGGTCGGAACCGAAGTGGTATTTACTGAAATAGACGCACTTTCAACCAGACCTTCAGCAAGAGCGTTTATCTCTGAGGAAGTGTCTCTTCGGTTTGCTGGAGGATCATATGGCGGTGTCAATATTTCTGCCTGTTGCCAACCCTTCTTTGATGTAGGTGAAGATTACCTTGTGTGTACTCTGCTTGATGGGAACACATACTTGTCACCGTTTTCGGGCGGTACGCAAGGGCTTTTTCGAATTCTGCAAGATGATCGCGGGGAGATGTACCCAGTAACGTACAGGGGTCGCGGTATTCAAAAAATGTCAGCATTTGATTTTGCGCCAACCCCCACAGTGAATCAGGTATGGCAGGGTCGTCCAATTTATTGGGAGACTCCAGAATTTGCAAGTTCGGTTGAACCGCCCCGAGCAATGACAGAGGGCGCAACTTCAAATACGCGAAGAATAGAAACATCAGAATCTATACTTTCTCTTGAGGATTTTGTTACAAACCTTGAACTCGCAAGGCAGACATCTATTCCTTCATATATCACACAAAAGTGTGGTAGTAAACAGGCTTTGTCAAAAATGCAACCCCCTAAACCCCGCTCGCCTCTTGATGCAATAAAAAGAATGTACGACCCATCTCGCGGCGTTATTTGTTGGTGTGGCTACCAATCAACGAACGTCATTATGCAGCAGGTTCCCGAAGATTGGACTAGTTTTGACCACAACAATTGGTCGATGGCAAATTACAACATAATTGTAGATTTGTTTCGTTATATCGACTCGGATGGCTCATGGGCAAACAACGGTGACGATGAATTTTGTGGATGGCCAACGGATGCAGCAATATTGAATCAGTATTCTGGTTTCGACGGCTGGGGGAGTGCAGTTGCAATGTGTTGGACGAGCTCAGCGGGTTTTTGTGGGCAAATAGTCGAAGCGGACATTATGTTCAATCGCACTGACTCTTGGGGATATGATTTGGATGATACGTTTGGCACAAACACCTTTCTCTACAGACCAGTTGCAGCACATGAACTTGGTCACACTGTTGGACTGGAACGCGGATACACAGATGACGAAACTGGCGACGACGTTGGTTGTGGTGATGAGTCGTATCAATATGACCAACCAACAACAATGACTGCGGCATATCGAGACATAGTCGAGAATGGAAAGGGATTGCATGCTTTGGATGCAGCAGGGGTTAGGGGCATCTACGATTCAGACGTTCTTTTCTTGGAAGATGTTGGCGTGGAGTCCTATTATGGCGATGCTGGCATGGAAAACGCAACTACAAATAGTACTTGGTTAAACGACCTCGACACTCTTGAACTGTACAACGTGACAGTCGAAAACGTTTCGAGTAATTCTCAGTCAGATATTCGTTTGCGAATCTATCTATCAACAAACAACACTATTAGTGAGAATGACAAGAAAATATCTACTTTCTCATTTAGTTCAATGTCTGAGGATTCTTTTTGGACTGGCGACTTATCGATGACCATTCCACAAACAATATCAACGGGTGACTACTACGTTGGATTAATTGCTACGCTCGATGGTGACGATTACTGGTGGGACGATTATTCAGGGAATAATGCAACATGGATGCCTGAGAAAATTCACGTTGAAAATGATGGCGTGTGGGAATTTAATGACGTAATAATTAACGCTCAGTTGCTACCACACCATTGGCTTAATACCAACTGGTGGGTCGATAACTCAGGTGCGGACGATGACGAAGGAAATGGAGGCGGAGGAATCTGCGGCGGTCCATACAATCGAGATTTGTGGTGGTTTTTTGATGCGGAGTTTGATGGGGAGGTTGCTGTTGGTATTCCCGACTCTTTACCAGCTGGTGATGGTCAAGGTTTGCAAGCCAAAAGCATTGATTTTGTTGAGATATATTTTGGGTATCCAGATTCGGGTAGCCAGCCGATTGCATCTTCTTGTGCCACCGCGTTTGAAGGTCCAGCGGTAGCAGATGTTAATAAGGGTCAACGATATTACATTCGAATTGGTGGTGTAGATCACAGCAGAATTACGGGCTGGGCGCACCTTGATGTAATTCCAGCAGGTGTTGTGGGCGACACACCAGATATTGCAATACCTGTAGACGAGGGTGTTACCTTTGCAAAATATCCTCCGAACTCTACATCGTTCTTTGGCGATGGAGGACCGTGTGTTGGTGGTAACGACGATTTAATTGACCGTTGGTTTGTGTACACCGCAAAATACGGTGGAACAGTGGAAGCAACAACGTGTGGTAGTGGAGACATTGATACGATTATTGGCGTGTTTAAGCCAGGTCTTGTTCCAGTGACCTGTAATGACAACAGTGTTGAGCCATGTATAAGTGGTGACACAAAAGCATCTACTGTGTATTGGGATACTAATCCAGGAATGACTTATCTCATTCAAGTATTGGCTAGCCCACTTGATCAACCAGAATTTGATCTCACGGTTTCGTTGCAGACTGCGGGTCAACCCAACAATAGTTGCGATTCACCGATGTCGATAGGAGCACCAACTATTCCGTTTACAACTCGTGGCGCATCGACAAGTGGTACGTACGATTGCTCTGGGAATCCAATTGGCTGTGATGTTTGGTTCAAGTGGGTTGCCACTGATACTGGCACTGCCTCAATTGGGACGTGTGAAGATATTGGCGGAGCAGCGAACTTTGATTCTATTGTTAATGTATATGACGGGTGCACAATGGAATATTTGATTGCTTGCAACGAGTCTGCGTGCAGTGATGGCTCGTCCATTGCAACGTTACCGGTTGTCGCGGGCAACTCGTACTTAATTCAAGTTGGTTCATCAGCAAGTGAACTCGGCGGTTGCGTTGCTGGCGACGGTGTTCTTGGTATAACTATCGAAACATCTTGCCTTGGAGATATTGATGGCGACGGCTCTGTTGGAATTGACGATATTCTTACACTGATTTCTGATTGGGGCACTTCCGCAAGTAGATCAGATCTTGACGAGAGCGGTACTGTTGATGTTGGTGACCTACTTATCTTGATCGATATGTTTGGCGATTGTCCTTAATAGTAGGACGTGTTATTAATCATAAACAGGGCACCCCGACTTATTCAGTCGGGGTGTTTTTTTATGTAGAATGCACACATGAAGTTAGTGTTCCTTGTTATAGCTTTCACCTTTGCCTGGTGCACCGGCTGCGCCTCCACAAGCACAGGACCGGGCGTGCTTCTGGTTTCACAAGAACAATACGCCGCTGCATTTGATGCGGCAGTAAGTGTTGCAGCAGCAGATGGAATGAAACCGACAGTACTTGATCGCCGCGGTGGATACATACACACAGACCCAGCAGCAGCTGGAAGTATCGTCGAGCCTTGGAAACCAAAAGCGTCATCACCAAGGCAAGCACTTGAAAACACAATGACACTGCAACGACGCACTGCTCGCTTTGAGTTTCGTCAAGTTGGTATTGAAGAATTACCAATCATCGATGTTGGCGAACTTTCCGGCCCGGCCCTCCTTACTGGCTCGGGGGTTGATTTTACAACTTATGACGGACCGCTTGAACTTAGAGTGTGGGTGTTCGTTGAGCGGCAATACAAACGTGGAATTCGAAGAGGCAGTTGGACACTACGTGATGAGACTACAACAAGGGAATTGCCAGTGGATTCTCTCTGGGAACAAACACCTTCTACTTTTTGGGTCCCAATGACACGTGACGTTGCACGCGAGCGTGCACTTTTGGCAGACGTAGAATCGCGGTTATCGGCTCAATAGTCCGGTTGTGCGAGGCACTCTCTGAAAACCACACAAACTATCATTGCTTTTTTGGTAAATATAGGTACTCTCTTCTTGGAGAAGTATGCTCAAAACACGCGTAAAAATATGTGCAATCGCCGTTAGCAGTCTTTTCTGTACTATCACGCTTGCTGGACCCGTGCAAGATACTCACGGATTGACTGATTTAATTGATAGGCTTGGTGCTGGAAATGAACCCACTGGCGCTGGTGTAGAAGTTGCGCAGGTCGAAGCAGGGGCATCAAATGAATATGCCCCGGATACTGATCACGCAGAGTTTGCCGGAAAATCATTTACACTCATGAATGGAACGTCGGGTATTTCAAATCACGCAACGAGTGTTGCGCAGCGAATGTACGGGACAGGAAACTCTGGAATTGCTCCTGGTACAGATACTATTTATGTTTATACGGCTTCGGGTTGGGTGCAAACCACTTTTCTAAAAGTAGGAACCGGGAGTAATCCGGCAACCCCGCCTGGAAACGTTGCACTCTTTAATAATAGTTGGATCGGTTCCTTTGGAAATGTTGCACTTGATAGCGAAGTTGTTCGCCGAGCAGATTGGTCTATCGATTCAAGCAATGTCATGATATTGAATGGTGTTGCAAATAGCGGCGAACATTATCCGTTGATGTCGTTTGGTTTTAATTGCGTAAGTGTTGGTACTGCAAGCGGTGACCATATTGGCGGTGTTATTCCAAGTGGCTACGACACATCCGGCTGCCAGATCCCACTGATTGTTGCATCTCAGAGTACGACAAGTAATGCAACCGGAGTTGTTTCAGGCGTTACATCTATGATTATTGAAACAGCAGAAACACACCCAAACACTGCCGGAAACTTTTTTGCAACGATGTCTGAAACCATTAAGACAGTTTTGCTTACAGGCGGAAATCATGTTGTGCCTTGGACTAATAACTCAGAAACAACTGGTCCAAACCGAGGCCGAACAACCCAACCCATTGACGACATGTTTGGGGTTGGCATGGCAAACATTGATCGTTCTTGGCAAGTAATGAGTGGTGGCCAACATGCTTCAAACTCATCGACAAATGGTTTAATTCCTGCTCCACACGCTGGCTGGGAAACAACAACTATCTCAGATAATCAAAGCAAATATATTTTGTTTGACGTGGCATCTCCTGCTGATGAAGTTTCTGTGGTATTAACCTGGCACCAGACAGTTAGTAACAATTTTACAAGCTATACAGAAGTTGATTTAGATTTACGACTTTGGGGACATGATGGCAGCTCGCTTCTTGATATTACTGGCGACGCTGGTGTTAGCATTTTTTCTGGTGGAAATGTTGTAAGTGAAAGTTCCGTTGATAATGTTGAACATCTATATATAGAGAACCTCGCAAGCGGCGAGTATGTTCTTGAAGTGAACCGTTCTGGTTCGCCTGGAAGCAGTAGAGTATTTAGTGTCGGCTGGCTATTGCCTGAACCCGACGCCGTGCCCGGAGATGTCAATGGAGATGGTCAACTCAATGTTGAGGACTTGCTCATGATGCTTTCTGCTTGGGGACCATGCAGTGGTTGTGATGAAGATATTAACGCAGACGGCGTTGTCGACGTGACCGACTTGCTGCAACTTCTTTCGTACTGGTAGAGGCTTTGCTGCCAAGCATCAATGTACACTGCTCAGTATGCAGCGAGGAAATAAGGTTGGAAAACTGATCATGATTGGACTTTTTGCGTTTTTTGGCGCATTTTTGATCTATCCAATTTGGCTTACTGTACAAGGTGGTTTTGAGGGTCGCGAAGGTGGGTTCACACTTCATCACATTTGGTCAGTATTTGATGATCCTGTGCTTCGGTCTGGCTTTATTAATGCTGTTGGTATCGCCATTTGCACCACTCTAGCCTGCTTGGTGATTTCGTTACCACTTGCAAGTCTTGCCGCAAGATGCAACTTTCCAGGTAAGGGGATATTTTCCGCCCTAGTTCTTGTGCCTCTCATTCTTCCGCCGTTTGTTGGTGCAATTGGTTTGCATCACCTCTTGGGAAAATACGGGGCGGTCAACACATTGCTCATGGACATGGGCTGGATTACTGATGGGTATGACTTCATTGGTAACGGTGGTTTTTGGGCGATCGTGTTTATCGAAGCGTTGCATCTGTACCCAATTTTATATTTGAATGCAACGGCTGCACTTGCGAACCTTGACCCTGCACTCGAAGAAGCAGCCGAAAATTTAGGCGCTTCTCCCTGGAGAAGATTTAGACAGATCGTGATACCGTTAATTCGCCCAGGCCTTTTTGCTGGTGCAACCATTGTCTTCATTTGGTCGTTTACCGAACTTGGTACGCCGCTCATGTTTGATTACCAAACTGTAACACCTGTGCAAATATTTAATGGCATTAAGGAAATGAACACATCGCAACAACCCTACGCGTTGACAGCGGTGATGTTGATCGCAGCAATTTTGTTTTATGTTTTAGGCAAACTTGTGTTTGGCGGAAAAGCATACGCCATGTACTCCAAGGCATCGGTACAGTCAACCGTGCAAACATTAAGTCGGTTTAAAGGATTGCTTGCAACACTTGCCTTTTCTGTTGTCATTGGCTTGGCGGTTTTGCCACATATTTCTGTAATTTTTACTAGTTTTGCAGTTGAGGGATCTTGGTACAAATCTGTATTGCCAACTGCTTGGACTGGAGAACATTATGAAGGCGCATTAAGCCATACGCTTGCCGTTGGTTCAATCGGGAATAGCCTTCTTTATTCGAGCCTCGCGGTGGTGCTTGATTTGTTCGTGGGCATTTTGATTGGTTACATTGTTGTACGAACAAAAATCCGTGGTAGAAGTTTGCTCGATGCACTTTCTATGCTGCCCCTTGCGGTCCCCGGATTGGTGATGGCCTTTGGGTATGTCGCCATGTCATTACGCTGGCCATTTGGCGAGGGTGATCCGTTTGAAGGGTGGATCGACGTGCTAGGTGCAAACCCAAATCCGATTCTGCTTCTCGTGATTGCCTACGGGGTTCGTCGCCTCCCTTATGTCGTTCGCTCAACAGTTGCTGGTCTTGAGCAAACTTCAGGTGAACTTGAAGAGGCCGCGATGAACCTTGGTGCAAGCCGTGTAAAGGCTGTTCGAACGATCATTATTCCCCTCATCATGGCAAATTTGATAGCGGGCGGACTTTTGGCGTTTAGTTTTGCGATGTTAGAGGTCTCTGATTCTCTCATTTTGGCTCAACGTGAATCGCATTACCCAATTACAAAGGCAATTTACACCCTCTTTGAACGGCTCGGTGACGGACCATACGTTGCAAGCGCCATGGGGGTCTGGGGAATGGCACTCTTGGCGGTGACCCTTATTGGCGCAAGTGTCTTGATGGGCAAGAAAATGGGCGCAATTTTCCGCGTTTAATTTAGTGCCTGGCACTGGGGTGTCACTTAGGGACACCTTGATGATAGGAACCTATAATGCTCGGCTCGCGATGCCTTATACACTCACTCCATTAGAAAAAGCATACGATCTTGAGATCGAAACACTTGACGAGCTCAAGGGTCGACCCGATGTGCCCGACCGATGGATTTTGAACTTCGGTCCACAACATCCAGCAACGCATACGACGCTTCGTTTGGTGTTGGAACTTGATGGGGAAAGAATCGTTCGAGCAACACCTCATATTGGATACTTGCATAGTGGATTTGAGAAACTTGCTGAACACCAAAATTACAACCAATGGGTTTGCACAGCTAGCCGTATGGATTACGTAAGCCCAATCATGAATGACATTGCTTGGCATCATGCTGTTGAAAAACTACTTGATATAAACCTGACACCAAGGTGCAAAGTCATTAGAACAATTCTTAGTGAACTTGGTCGAATCCAAAACCACTTACTCTGTGTTGGCGCCGCCGCACTTGACCTTGGTGCATTCACCGGATTCTTGTATGGTTTCAATGAACGTGAACATGTTTATGACATTATTGATTTCGTTTCTGGTCAACGGTTTCACCCAGATTACACGCGTGTTGGCGGTTTAAAAAATGATCTTCCTTGCGAAGAAACGTTCCGGAAAATGGTGCATAACTTTATTGATGAACGAATGCCAAAATCCATTGGCGATATTGAAACACTTCTCAATACAAATCGCATTTTTGTTGATCGTGTTGAGGGTATCGGAACAATTACAAAAGAAGAAGCGACGGGTTGGTCACTTACTGGACCACTTGCACGCGCTTCAGGTGTAACTCGGGATCTTCGAAGAGATGAGCCCTATCTTTGTTACGAAGACAACTGGGATGATCAGGGTGCAAAAGCAGTTGAATTCAAAGTACCCATGGCAACGACGGGTGACTGTTTAGCGAGATACCACGTGCGGCTCGAAGAGATCAAACAATCTTGCAATATTATTAGCCAACTCATTGATGATATTCCCGGCGGGCCCTTGAATGTCACTGCTGGATCAGGCATTAAAATGCCAGAAAAAGACGCTGTTTACAACACAATTGAAGGAACAATTCAACAGTTTGAAATGATTATGCCAAACTGCGGTTTTGAATCTCCTGTTGGCGAAAGCTACAGCGCAATTGAAGGCGCAAACGGCGAGATGGGTTTTTTCATAGTTTCTGCGGGAAGTGACAAACCTTGGCGTGTTGCTCCACGCCCATGCTCATTTATTAATTTTCAAGTTTTTGCAAAAATGTTCGAGGGTCATCAACTCGCTGACCTAGTTGCAATTCTTGGTTCACTAAACATTATTGCTGCGGAACTCGATCGATAAATGGTTTGGAAAACAAAACAATCTGCTAACACAATGCTTGAAATGCGAGAGGAACCATATCTCACACCCGCATTGATGGATAAAATTATTAAAGACATTATGCCTCGTTACGCAACAGGCAAAGGCGCATTGATGACCACGTTGCACGAAGTGCAACATGAATACGGTTACATTCCATGGCAGGCAATGTTGGAAATCTCAAAAGTTTTAGAAATCTCAGCTGCAGAAGTTGCTGACGTTGTTTCTTTTTATGAAGATTATTTCAGTGAACCAATGGGGGAAAACATTGTTGGTATTTGCCAATCAATCGCGTGTGAAGTGTGTGGACACCAGGCAATCATAGACCACTTGAAAGATAAACTTGGTGTTGATGTTCACGAAACTTCTGCTGATGGAAAGTTCACACTATTAGCCATGGAATGCTTGGGGTCTTGTGACAACGCACCATGTGCACTTGTGAATGGAAAACAGTACAACAACCTGTCGGTTTCGATGGTTGATGAAATCATTGATAAGTTGAGTAAGGAATGATGGCTTCAACACCAGACAAACCACTCATGCGATGTTTGGGAGAGTTTGTTGGTCACATTGTAAAATCCGTGAAATCGAATCCTACAAAAACGACTAGTGAAGTAAACCGCTCCGTCGAAGAACGAAAAGATGGAAACGTTACGTTGCGTCGTACAACAATCGATGAAATAGAAATACAATCGGAGGAAATAGATGTCTGAACGTTTCCTAACAAGAAACATTCCCGCCAAACGCGAAGATCGTAAAACACTTTCTTTCGACGATTATGTTGCAACTGGCGGTTATGGAACGCTGAAAAAAGCATTACTCATGTCACCCTCGGAAGTTGTTGACATTGTAAAAACGGCAGAATTACGAGGTCGTGGAGGTGCTGGTTTTCCATGTGGTTTGAAGTGGACTTTCCTTCCTGAACCTGATGGTAAAACACGTTACCTTTGTATTAACTGTGACGAAGCGGAGCCGGGAACATTTAAAGATCGCTTACTTGTTGATTTTGACCCACATTCAGTAATCGAAGGGATTGCGATTGCGTGTTATGCGTGCCAACTTGATTGTGCCTATTTCTTTATGCGCGGCGAATGGGCCACGCAAGCAAAGATTATGCAAAAGGCAATTGATGAAGCGTATGCTGGTGGTATTTTTGGGTCTCAAGGTTTGATGCATGGCTCAAGTGATTTTGCAGTCGAATGCACGTTGCACCGTGGTGCTGGCGCATACATTTGCGGCGAAGAAACCGCACTACTTGAAGCTGTTGAAGGAAAACGAGGTTGGCCGAGAATTAAACCACCATTTCCTGCAGTCAAGGGTTTGTTTGGAAGACCGACCATTATTAACAATGTTGAAACACTCGCAGCCGTTGGGCAAATAGTTGAGCGCGGTGCAGATTGGTGGCAATCACTTGGTTGTAAATCTTCTGTTGGTGGACCAGCGAGTTATGGTGTAAAACTCATGGGTGTTTCTGGGCACGTGAATAACCCAGATGTTTTTGAAATTGAATTAGGAACTACACTCCGTACACTTGTTGACGAATATGCCGGTGGCATGAAGGGTGGTCGTCAGTTTAAAGGTGCAATTGCTGGTGGTGTAAGCATGGGTGTCCTTGGTCCAGACCAATTTGATGCCGAGATGGATTTTGATATTGGTCCTAAATATAATGTGATGGGTTTGGGAACTGCTTGCCCAACAATTTTTGATGAAGGCACAGATATGGTTGCCGTTGCAAGAAACATTGCAAGGTTTTATAAAAACGAATCATGCGGTCAATGCACGCCCTGTCGTGAAGGCGCCGATTGGATTTACAAATTGTTATGTCGCATAGAAGTTGGCGATGGTTCTATGAAGGACCTTGATCAACTTCTTGAAGTTGCAGGCTCAATGGGAATCATGCCCGGAACGACAATTTGCGGTCTTTCAGACGGTAACAGTTGGGCGGTACGAACGATCGTTAATAAATATAGAAGTGAGTTTGAAGACCGTTGTAAGCCCTCTTTGGTGGCAATTAGCCCATAATTTCTGAGAAAACTTGTTTTTATGTGTATTGCTTGTATATTGCGTATTGAAATGGAAGAGTCAAAAGAACAATTAGACCAACCTCCACCGACAAACATCACCGTACAAGGTGGTGTTGATATCGATTACCAATGGCTTCAAGAACACACGTGTAATGCGTTGGCATTTTTACAACGTGACCGTTCTGAAGTTTCTGTGCGTGTTATAGGTGATGCGGAAATGTCTGCGTTGCATATCAAACACTCTGGGGTTGATGGCACGACCGATGTGCTAACATTTGATCATGAAAGCGATGCGTCTTCCATTCGCGCCGACATCGCTGTTTGTTTTGATGTTGCAACACGTGAGGCAAAAAAACGCGGGCACTGTGTTCAAAACGAACTATTACTTTATATTGTGCACGGACTTTTGCACTGCATAGGGTTTGATGATCATGATGAAGAAGATCACAAACGAATGCACGAAGAAGAGGATCGGGTATTAGTATCGATTGGCGTAGGGGCAATTTGGGGTCAGGGTGCGTGATGTTGGCACTCTGGATAATGTTGGTGTTGTTTGTGTTGTTTGCTTCGTGGCTTGCAGCGATTGAACGAGCCTTGTTGATGTCTTCACAAGTTGGCTTGCGCCATGAAATGGAAGTAAGGGGAATGCCTAACAGGGCAATGTGGCTGTCTGCTCAATTTGAAGCGGTCACACAATCAGTTGCGTTTGCACGAGGTTTTTGTTTTCTCGGCGTGATCGCATCGGTAACTGGTTTGCTTGGTGGTTTTGCCTCAGTGGATTATTGGGTTGTAATTGGATCGCTGGCAATTTCTGGAGGAGTTTTGTGGATTAGCGCTTCTGTAATAGGAGGTGCAATTGCTGCCGCGGTTCCTGCAGGTACAATTTGCAAAAGTTGGTGGCTGGTGCGACTCTCGATGCTTTTTGGCGGACTAGCGCGTGTTCCGATTGCTGTTATTGGGGAAATTGTAAGGCGGCTAACTGGCGCAAATTTGGCGCAACAAAACGGTTCATCAGAAGTTGAAGAGCAGTTGTTAAAATCAATCGAGCACTCACAGCGCGAAGGCGGCATTCCAGCAGAAGCAGCTGAAATGTTAGAGAACGTAGTAGAGTTTCGCACTACCGACGTGGGTGAAATAATGACACCTAGAACAGATGTCGAAGGAGTAGAGCACACAAACGATTTACAAGAAATACGAAAGTTTGTTTTAGAGTCTGGTCGTTCGCGTATTCCTGTGTATGAAGAAAACATCGACCATATTTTGGGCATTTTATATGTTAAGGATTTGGTTGCTTTTTTTGGGTCTGATGCAAATGGATTTAATCTTCGCAACATTTTACGGCAACCAATTGTTGTTCCAGATACAAAACCAGTTCAAGAATTATTGGGTGATTTTCAACGAAGTGAAGTGCACATGGCAGTTGTCATTGACGAATATGGGGGAACTGCAGGAATTGTGACTATTGAAGATGTTATCGAAGAAATTGTTGGTGAAATTCGTGACGAACATGATGATGCCGAAGCAGACGAACCTAAACTTGTGAAAGTAAATGATGAGATCGTTGAGGTTGATGGGCGGTATAACCTAGATGATTTGAACGATGAACTTTCTTGGGAACTTCCAGAGGATGAAGAGTATGACACGCTTGCTGGATTTGTCCTTGCTCGTCTTGGTCATGTGCCCGAAATAGGTGAAGTGTTAGAAACGCATGGAATGCGATTTACAACATTAGAGGCCTCTGCAACTCAGATAAATCGACTTTCTATCGAGTATTCTTTGAACGAAGAATAAAACAGAAATATATTGTTGTTTTTTGCGTTATATTGTTCCGACCCCCCCCGTCCCCTCAAAAAAGGAAAAGCAAAATGAAAACAATTATCACAGCTCTTGCAATCGGATCCGTCATTGTTATTAGCGGATGTAATAAAACAAAAAAAGTTTCTTCGTCGGCGGCAGTAACACACGCTGATCCACAAGAAATGGAAGTAGAAGTCGAAGTTGAAGGCGGCGAAATTGTTGTGATGATCAATGGCGAAGAACAATCAATTGATTTTTCTAAAATATTAGGTGATATTAATCTCGATGATCTTGGGGGCGAGGTGAACATTGCCGTGGTTGCTACAAGCGACGAAGAAGGTGGAAAGCCAATGTTTTGGGTGCAAGGTTCGCCAGAAGGTATGCATGAGTCACACATGATGCAAATGAGAGGCGATCGTGGTCATGGCGGCCAAGGTGGACCTCCCCAAGAAATGCGTGAACACATGATGCAAATGAGAGGTGATCGCGGTCACGGAGAGCGGCGAGATCGTGGCAATTCACATGAAGGTCGAAACGAAGACGGGCGTCATGAAGCAGGCGAGATGGAAGAAGTCCATCAGTTCATTGGAGAACTTGAGATACTTGAAGTAATTTCAAATCATATGAATGCATCGTCAATGTCGATGTTGGGTCTTAGCATGATTCGAGAATCACTAGAAGGTGAAGATCGACTTGAAGCGCTTGAAACAATTATTAGTAAAGCACCAAAGGGCAGTACAACGAGAAATGCTGCGATCATTACTGCAATAGAAACACTCCACGAACTTGATATGGCCGATGAGGCAACAGACTTGATGATTGATTTGGTCTTATCTAACTAAGAATTCTTCTATAATTTTTGAGTCGCTTTTCTAATCCGCGGTGAAGAGTTGCCGGTCTTGGCTTGTCAAGTTCTCGGCAAATAACAGTAAGCATTTTGACAAGCCCGTGATAGTCGTTGACTGAAATAATTTCAGGAGCGACTTTCGCGGGTTTGTTTTTTTGTAGCACACCGTCGATGTCATGCATATTGTGGTAGTTGCCAAGTGCAAGGCACAAACAAGTAGAGAGATACCCATAATTGCAAAACGCAGTTGATTCGCACGTACCACCCGGCATAAGTTTTCTCTGCCAGAGGAACTTCTTTTGTGTATTCATAATTTCAGTAATCGCGTTTGTAAGCTCTGGACCAAACACACTTGTTTTATCTCCAACGCGAAGAATAGGTCCCCCGCCAATCGGCGACTCTGGAAAACTTCTCGATGTTTCAAGGCACAAAAGGCGTGATGACTTTGGAACACTTTTATTTTTTGCAGCTGCTATTGCTCCTACAAAACCGATTTCTTCTGCACGTGTGAGCAGAACACCAACATGGCCAAGGGTGGGAAGCGATTTTATTTTATCCAATGCAGAAATGGCTGCTGCAACACCAGCAAGGTCGTCACATGCTGGAGCGTGGAACAAATCCCCTTTTATTGTAGGTGGTTTAAATCGCCACCTTGCAATGTCACCTTCAAGTAAATAACCAGCTACGCTTTTTTGCAATTTTGCAACAACACGTTTAAATGGTTTTGCTTTTGCCTCGAGCGACTCGATTGTGCCAAAGTACGTGTTGTCATTATCATCAAAAACCTCAATTTTTGCCCCAACAAAATATTGATCGTTGACGCCACCTCTAAATTCCATTTCGAGGTGTTGTTCGTCAATTTGTCTACGAACCACAAATGCAGGGTGATCAAGATGGGCGGTGATATATATTGGTTTTTTTGATGATTTTCGGCTTTGGGTAAGCAAGAGGTTTCCATACTTGTCTTTTTTTAACACGATCCCATATTGCTTTTTTGCCCAATTTTCAATCCAAGCAACAATTCTCCATTCCTGCCCCGCTGCCGTGGGAATTGCTGTTATTTCCGTTAACCATTTCAAATGTTTCTTCATGCGTACATCATAGTGCCTGTCACTAGGGTGTCCCCTAGGGACACCCCGGTGCTAGGCACCATACAATGCCCCGATGGCATTAGCGAAGATAGAAGAGATTTTGGACGATCTGCGTGAAGGTAAGATAATTATTCTTATTGATGACGAAGATCGTGAAAATGAAGGTGATTTTGTGGTCGCAACAGAGCACATCAACATTGAACGTATCAATTTTTTGACCCGCGTTGGCGGGGGATATCTGTGTGTTGCTATGACAGGTGACGACTGTGACCGACTTGAACTTGGTCCACAAGTAGCAGACAACACAAGTGTTCGGGGTACTCCCTTCACTATCAGCGTAGATGGTCATCCAAGGCACAATGTCAGCACAGGAATTTCAGCAGCTGATCGAGTAAAAACCCTTGAATTGCTGGTAGAGAAAAACTCTTGCCCAGATGACTTTGTTCGTCCCGGACACATCAACCCTCTTCGAGCGCGTGATGGCGGTGTTCTTGCAAGAACGGGTCAAACTGAGGGTTCGGTAGATCTTTGCAAACTTGCTGGGCTAAAACCATCCGCGGTCATTATTGAAGTTGTCAAAGAGGACGGGGAAATGGCTCGTGTACCTGATTTAGAGATAATTTGTAAAGAGCGCAATTTTAAAATGTGTTCTGTTGAGCAAATTATTGAATACCGGCTCGCTCGAGAAAGTTTGGTTAGTCGAATTGAACCAAAGTGTGGAACACCGATCGAAACTCCGTATGGCACATTCAATCTCATTGCATACCACAGTGCAATCGACGCGGTTCCGCACCTCGCTCTCACTATTGGAGGCATAGGTGAACTTGATGAATATGGAGCTGCAAAACCAACAGAAGACCCAACTCTTGTGCGTGTGCATCGCAGAAATTTGCTTGGTGATATTTTTGATGCAACTGACCATCCTTCCGGCAAAGAACTTCGTGCATCACTCAGAATGATTGCAGAGGAAGGCAGGGGCGCACTTATTTACATGCGGCCAGAGCAGTACGGCGACGAATTTATTGATCGTTTGCAAAAAATACAGCGACCAGACTCAGATGTAAACATTCCAGATTTAACTATTTCTGAACAACCAATGGACCGCAGAGATTACGGAACAGGCGTGCAAATTATTCGCGACCTTGGTTTGAAAAAACTTAAGTTGCTAACAAACCACCCCAAACATCTCACCGCGCTGCACGGTTTTGGTATTGACATTGCAGAAGAAATTCCAATCGAAACAAACGGTGATCGTTAATCCCGATTCCCAAACAAAATTGCCAGGCGGAAACAAAGTTTGACGGCTTCAAGGTAAATCCACACAAGAGTGACCATGAGGATAAAACCACAGAACCATTCCATCTGTTTTGGAACATTCGCGTTGACGTGCTGTTCAATCATGCCAAAGTCGATAATGAGCCAGAGTGATGCAACTCCAAGAATAAGGACATTGAGTCCAATGCCGATAAGGGCTGCGTTGCCCCCCTCAAGTGCAGAACCAAGTGATAAAAACGGCATTTGAGCACCAAACAATGACATCACAAATGAAACTAGATATACGACAAAAATACCGAGCGTGAGTACTTGCACTGCCGCCGTAAACTTTTTCGTGGGTTGTAAAATCCTGAAATAGTACAACGCCAACATCGAAATGAGCACACTGATGGTGATGACGAATGCTTGCAGTGCTAGTCCACCCGTTGCAGCGTACCCCATCTTTGCAAGCATGCCATCAAGCGCATTTGTAAGGACTCCCAAAAAAGCACCTTGCACAATTGCATAAACCCATGCGGTTTGCTTTGCCCTCATCGGATTTCTGAAAATCATGAAATACACAGCAATTGTGGCGATTACGCCAGCAATACCAAGTGGCCAAGCAAGGTTTGGTTGATTCGTGGTCACCCAAATTCCAAGCATACCCCCAATTACGCAAATCACTGTCAGCATTCCGGTTTTGTTGACAACACCTTGGATCGATGCTGTTTCTGCGCTGTCAGCGGAACAACCGGCGTTCCATACATCCTCATTTTTTAAGACTGGATTACTTGTATCTAATAAATTTTTTCGTAGTCGCATTATAAAAACCTCCGTTGTAAGTCTATTGTATTCTACACGCATAGCCATGAATATTCAAAAACTCATATCTGCTTTTGAAAAATTTGCCCCAGAGTATTTAGCAAACGAATGGGACAACGTGGGTTTGCTTGTTGGAGCTACATCGTGGTCGGCAGACAACATTCTTTTAACAATTGATCTAACCGAAGCGGTCATGAAAGAAGCAATTGGCATGAAAGCCGACACAATTGTTTCGTACCATCCTCCTATTTTTCACCCACTTAAATCAGTAACCGACGCTTCGTTTAAAGAACGAGTTGTGCTTGATGCAATTTCAAATCATATCGCTATTTATTCTCCTCACACAGCACTTGATGTTGCAACCGGCGGAGTGAATGATTGGATAGTCTCTTGTTTTGGTAGTGGCGATGTCCGCGCCCTGCGCCCATTTGGAAATTTGCCACCAGATGAAGAGTGCAAGCTTATTACCTTTTGCCCCGAAGACCAAGCTGAAGGGTTGCGTCTTGCACTTTCAAGTGTAGGTTGCGGGCGCATTGGTCAATACGAACAGTGTTCGTTTACAACATCTGGAACCGGAACATTTCTTGGCAAAGAGGGAACAAATCCGACGCACGGCGAAACCGGTGACTTACAAAAAGTTGTTGAGTGTAAATTTGAAATGGTTGTTTCAAAAGCCTCGCTGTCGCTTGCTATTCAAGCATTGCGGCAATTTCATCCCTACGAAGAACCGCCGATAGAAGTACATGAACTTGGCGAACGTCCGCGAAGAGAAATGGGCGTGGGTAGACGAATGCATTTTGATAAACCAATGCAACTTGACGAACTTGCACGAAAACTCAAGAAACACTTGGGCATTGGCTACGTTCGCGTTGCCCCCGCATCCGGAAGAGGCGATAGAGTCGAAGTACAAACGATCGGTTTGTGCGCAGGTGCAGGTGGTTCTGTTTGCGACCTTGCAATCGACGATGGATGTGAAGTATTTATTACGGGTGAAATGACACACCACGATGTTGTTGCTGCAACAGCACGTGGCTGCACGGTTGTACTTACTGGGCACACGAACAGTGAACGCGGATATCTACCTAGGCTAAAAGAACAACTGGGCGAACTTATTCCAAAAGCGAATATTTCAGTAAGTAAAGCAGACGCCCCTCTTTGGACTTATTTTTAAACAATTGGCGGGGTTGTTTATTTATTTTTTGTATTGCGGGCAGCTTGTAATATGGTCGTTCACCATGCCGACCGCTTGCATGAATGCGTAACAAATAGTTGGACCTACAAACTTGAAGTTGTGTTTCTTGAGGTCTTTTGCCATTGCTTCACTTATTTTTGTTGATGCTGGGATTTGGGAATCTGTTTTCCACTTGTTTACAATTGTTTTGTGATTAACATGTTTCCACAAAAAATCATCGAATGACCCTTTGCCATCTCCCATGATTTCAAGCCACGCTTTTGCGTTGGCAATTGCACCGTTGATTTTCGTTTGGCTTCGAATGATTCCTGCATCTTTAAGTAGACGGTTGACTTGTTGCTTGCCATATCTTGCTACTTTTTCTGGATCAAACCCATCAAAAGCATTCCGGAAATTTTCTCGTTTTTTTAACACGATGATCCAAGATAGTCCAGCCTGAAATCCGTCAAGACATAGTTTTTCATACAATGCACTATCATCATGTTCAGGAACACCCCACTCATTGTCGTGGTAATCGACGTAAATTGGATCTGTTCCACACCATGTACACCTTGACATAAGTATCCGCTATGATACTGTTTCATGGGGTAGCCAGAATGGCGGTAAAAAAATGGGTTTCCGAGTATGAAAACATATGTAATACAGCGCGATGGAACTGAAATTGGCACGTTTACAAAACGCCAATTAAAGCAAGGTATTCGCTCTGGTGAAGTGAAACCTTCTGACGAAATGCGCCAAGATGGCACCAAAGACTGGCACCTAGTGGGATCGGTTTCTAAATTATCTGAAGATCTTAAAGATTCACCCGAAGCGGAAGACAGCCAAGCAGATCCATCCGAAGCATCTTTTATCATTAATCCCGATTCTGCTGATCAAACAGACTATGCGATGGATGCACAAAATCCAGACGATACCAGCGTAGATGTTGAGGGAGATGCGTCGAATGGCGAGATGGATTCTGTTGATGATTCTGTTGACGAATCATCCACCCAAACAGATACAGAACAGGCAAGGTCTGATTTAACTAGAGCAACTGTTTTTGCAACACAAAACTATTTGCGGCGAAGTATTTTTATTAATAACGCAGACTCGATTCAAAAATATGGAATTATTCTTCAATACATCGCTGTTTTACTGTTAGCTATTTACACTTATCTTGTGTATAGAAATCCACTATCACCAGATCCCCTGTTAATTTCAGCTTCTTATGCAGCAGCAATTATTATTGGTAGCGTCGCTGCGAGCAAGTGCCGCCATGCAGGGCAGCGTTTGGTTGCAAGTACCCCAACATCAGTGCGTGGGCACCAGCCTCTAGATATGCTTGGGTTAATGATATTAACTGCAGGACTGGCAATATTGGTTGGAACAATTCTCTCAGTAATCATATCTCCTGCTGGAGCCGAAAGTGCTATTGGCCAAACGGAAAGTACTATTGGCCAAACGGAAAGTGTTGTTTGGACAATCTTATACGGTGTACTTGCGTTACTCGCAACTGTACTTGCTTCAGGTCTAGTTCTTAGCCCGTCAATTACAAATGTAGAAATTGAGACCGTGACTGCTACAGAAGAAGGGTTTGGTCTCGTTGCACTAGTTGCAAAAGCAGGCCTGCTTCTAAGCCCATTTGTGCTTGCAAGTTGCAGCGCTATTGGAGTTTTGCAAGGCGCCGTCGCCTTGTACCACCTTTGGCAAAAAGATGGATTAGTTAACTTAAACAATTTGTCTGGTTGGACAAGTCCCCTAGTCATTTTGTTGATTGCAGGTTTTTACCCACTAGTGATGTATTTTGTTTTGTTGGTGTACAGCATGTTTGAACGGATGTTCAGGTAAGCTCGCAAGATCTACTTAAACAATTCTTCTATCAAGTCGATGGGGTTTGGAGCATCGTCATTCCCACTCAGTGCATCATCAATCAATCTGCCAACACCGTTTTGTAACAATATCTGTACGAGGTCAAAATCTGGGTCGACTTGCGTTATTGGATTTTCAATAGTGCCAGTTATTAAAATGGGAACATCAATGTCGGTTGCAAGACCCCGCAACTCTTTGATGGAATAGCCAAGACCGGTGAGGGGTATTGCAGATTTTAGATTTAATCTTTGGTTTACTAAATTGATTGTTCCAGAATAAGGAATACTGTATTTGTTATCTAACCTAAGTTTAAATTCTTTGTATGTGATGAGCCCGTTACGTATCTGCATATCAATTGGGTCGAAGTATCCCGGAATGACCTCTAGGTGGCTAGATTTGAACATGGGAAGGAGTTGCATTGTGATTGATCCACTGTCGAGTGCAACCTCACCAATATCAATAGAAATGTCTGCATTGAGCTGCTTCAAATCTCCATTCATAGGAACAATTGCATTTGCAACTCGAAACTGAATAGGTTTTTTAATAGAACGGATGTCCGAAAGCACAGGCCCCAAGTCTTTCAGTAAATGGCGAGTTAAATTTTTCGAAAGTTGTAAGTCTGCAACAGTAGCCGTGTTGCCCGCTGTTATAACCTTTCCATCAAAAAATGAAAAAGATGTTTCAAACGCAGCGTTTGGTGATGTTCCTCCCGCAATAAACAGCGGTTTGTCGATTATATTTTTTCCTATAATTTCAACAGAGAGTGGTGACCCAAGAGAATCAAAAAGAAGGCTGTTTGTGTCGCAAAGTGCGTCTAGCATGTGTGTGCTAATACCAGTCCCTGCTATATGCAAATCAAGCCCATCTTCCTCACGCTTGGTTTTTCCTCTCACAACAGTGTGTTGTTTTCCAGTGTCTAGTGTAAGGTCAAATGTTGCGTTTCCTTTAAAATCAACAGTTGGGGCAACAACATGGAGGGTAGAAATCGCATCAATGTTTGTGCTTGCAAACGAGGCCAAAAGGTTTTTGTCAACCACAGCCGTAATGTCAATGTTATTAAGAGAATCGATCTCGTTACCGGCTAAAACAGCTGAACATGTTCCCTGTACTTTTGGACTTATTGCTGATACTTCAACATGATCCCATTTAAAATTTGTAACAACGTCAAAAGTTTCTCCAACATCTCTAGTAGCAATTATTCGATCGTCTGAAATATATAATTCTAGAAATGTAGACGGAATATTCGTGAGTGCAACTTTTCCTTTGCCGCGAGGAAGTTGATTAACAATTGTTTTCCAAAGGTCATCAATGCCGTCGAGTTTGTTTTTGTTTGGAGAGTGAAATGCCGCCTCGAACGTTGCGTTGGTTTGATTTAATTTCGCGCTGCCTTTTGTGGATATAGTGCGATCGAGCACATCAGCATGTAAAGTTGAACGAAGGCTATTTATAGTTGCGTTTGCTGGGCGATACATAATTTTGCCGTCCAATTCAAGTTCGCCTACTAGAGTGTCATGTGTTGCTCCTGTCACAACGAGTTTGTCGAGATGTATTGTAAGTGTAGGACTGCCTGACAAATCACCAGACGTGATAGTTTCCAGAAATTCGGTATGAATATTTGCATCAATATCAACGTCTGTTAGTGTTCCATCTGTTGCATCAAGCGTCGCAGCGATTCGTAGATCACGAGTACTAAACATTGCACTTGTTGGGTTGTTGTTGCCGCTTCGGCTCAGTTTCGCATTCATGGTGGGACCAAGATCCCGCAAAGTGTTTAGTTGTAGGGAATCAAGAAACGCAGCAAGGATCGTCGTTGGAACGTCAGACACGTTTGCAGAACCGATAATTGCCCAATCACCAAAAGTAAACGCATCTTTTGTGGCTGCTTTTACAAATTGTGTTTTACAAAAAACTGTTCCGCGTTCTTGATCAAACTCTGAAAGAGAACCATTCATTCCAACATTAAACGATTCACTCATGTTGGGCGATGAAATTGCCCCGCTAAACTTGCTGATGGTCCAGCCGCTAATACTGTTTATTGTTGGAAGTTGCGCGTTGTTAATACTTACAGTAATCGTTCCCCCACCTTCTGGATTAAAGACTCCAGATGTATCAACTAACGAAGGTGCGTTACATGATGCTTGGATAAATCCACCAAGAATTGTTTCGGCGTGTATTTGTGCGGCAAAGTGATGGCCCGGATCGACATCAAGAGACGCGATGACATTGTTATAGAAGAGTGGCTCTTCGTACGTAACAGTCAAGGTGTCGAGAGATAGCGTGAGATCGAGTTTTGGAAAAGCAAATGGTTTTTTTTGTTGTGGAATAGAAACACGTGTACGTGGTGGAGCATCGTTTTTTATTGCCTCTTTTGCCATGGGTATCACAATGGTTGCATCACCAGTAGCAGCTGCCTTTATTGGTTTTGAATTTATCAATAAGGATAGAAGCCCGTTATCGATTTCAATATCTAGGTCTGCTGTTGATTCATTATGAACATAATGGACTCCCCTAAATATTTGAGGTCCAGACCACCCAATTGAAATAGTCTCCACTTTCGTGCCATCAACTTCAAGAGCTTCTCGAATCATTTGCTGTGCAATGATTGGAATGGCGAAAAAAGCACCGATTCCGATTATAAAAAGTGCTGAAATACTAGTAACTAGGATTTTTTTCTTCTTTGACATGAAGTGTGAATCGTAACGCCTTGGGTGGCACATTGGAGTGACTTTCTGCACCTAGACAACGAAGGATTGGTATCCTTTACGGATTATGCGCACGAAAATCGATGTAAAAGCACATGCGAAAATCAATATGTCCCTCTCGGTTGGCGCTGCTGATGCAACGCACGCAATGATGCATCCGATTGCTTCGATGATGACAACCGTTGATTTTTATGATGAATTGTGTGTTACACGGCTCGATGAGGGGGATATGTCTAGATACGCCATTCTGTGGCACGAAGAAGCACCTCGAAAAACCCACATTGATTGGCCTATAACGAGCGATTTGGCTGTTCGAGCGCATCGTTACCTTGAGGCCGAGGTGGGAACATTGCTCCCAGTTCAATTGAAGCTTGAAAAGCGGATACCTGTTGGCTCGGGTCTTGGCGGTGGATCTTCTGATGCCGCCGCGATGCTTCTCGCTACCGCCTCCCTGTTTGACCTAGATATTGATTTATATGCCATTGCGGCTGAACTTGGCTCTGACGTCCCATTTCTTATCGATGGTGGAACGCAACTTGTGACGGGTTTTGGTGAAAACCTTGAACCGCTTCAATATACAGATGAAGCGATGGTCCTCATTATGCCGCCCTATGGGTGCCCCACCGGAGAGGTATATGATGCATTTGATGAATTATCGAATCCATCCTTGGATCTAGAAAATGTACGTGCGGGCCATGTTTTTAATGATTTAACGATCGCAGCAAAAGAAGTATCACAAAAGCTTGGGGAAGATTTAGCTCTAGTGAAATTGATTGCAGAACAAGACGTGCATCTTTCGGGAAGCGGCTCAAGCATGTTCGTGATCTGCGATAATGAAATGCATGCAGAAGCCCTCGCTTCTGTAATTGAAGAAAAGACTGGATTTGTCGCAGTTGCGACACATACAATTGTCCCAACGAATGGACTGGAGAAAACAGAATGACAACAATGATGATGACCGAATTTGTTCCTGCAGATATTGATGCAACAACTTGGGGTAATTTACAGCCCTATTATCAGCAGCTTCTAGAACGAGAATTCAAATGCTCTGGTTGCGTGGAACAATTTTTACTTGACCGTAGCGAACTTGATGCTGCTGCGGCAGAAGCCGGTTCAAATCTTTACATTGCAATGACGTGTAACACTGAGGATGAGGAAGCGAAGAATGGTTTCTTAAACTTTGTTGAAACCGTTGAGCCGGAATTGAAAAAAGTTGGTTTTGAACTCAATAAAAAAGTTGTCTCTTGTCCGCATGTGCAAGATTTAGACCCTGAACGATACAGTGTTTTACTTCGCGACTGGTTTGCAGATGTCGAAATATTCCGCGAAGAAAATGTTCCACTTCAAACAGAAGACACAAAGTTAGGGCAAGAGTATGCAGAACTTTGTGGGGCGATGATGGTTGACTTTGATGGTGAAGAAAAAACCATGCCACAAATGGGCGTGTACCAACAAGATACAGACCGCGCAGTTCGAGAAGCCGCATGGCGCGGTGTTGCAGAACGAAGATTGCAAGATAGAGACAGTATCGACAACATTTTTGACAAAATGGTGAACATTCGTCATCAATCTGCAAACAACGCTGGTTTTGAAGATTACAGAGGATACATGTTTGCGGTGAAACACCGTTTTGATTACACACCCGAAGAGTGCATTGCTTTTCACGATGCAATAGAAAAAACGTGTATGCCAATTGTTCGAAAACTTGCCGAAGAACGTAAAGCAGCACTCGGTGTTGAAACGCTTCGACCTTGGGATTTGGCAGTTGACCCTTACGGACACCCCCCACTAAAACCATTTGAAAACGCAGATGATCTTATAGAAAGAACATCAAACTTGTTCCACAAAATGGATAATGAGTTAGGTGAGATGTTTGACTCGATGCGAGACGGCGGTGAATCACTCGACCTTGCATCGCGAAAAGGGAAAGCTCCAGGTGGATACCAAGCGAGCCGAGACCGAGTTCGAAAACCATTTATCTTTATGAACGCTGCGGGGCTTCCCCGAGATCTTGACACGATGGTGCATGAAGCTGGACACGCATTTCATTACATGTTGTGCAGGCATGATGATTTAGTTTGGTACCGTGGTGCTCCACTTGAATTTGCAGAAGTTGCATCTATGAGTATGGAGTCGCTTGCTTATCCATTCTTAGAAGAGTTTTATTCAAAGGAAGAAACAAAACGTGCGATACGAAAACACCTCGAAGGAATCGTAAGCGTTTTGCCTTGGGTTGCAACTATTGATGCTTTCCAACACTGGATTTATCTAAACCCAGAGCACACGCGTGAAGAACGTACAGCTCAATGGTTAGAACTTGGAAAACGATTTGGCGGTGGCGTGGATTGGTCTGAGTTAGAGGCTGAGCAAGAGGCGGTTTGGCACAGGCAACTCCATCCTTTCGAAGTCCCGTTCTATTACATTGAGTATGGCATTGCCCAACTTGGCGCTTTGCAAATGTGGTTGAAATATTGCAACAATCCAAAAGAAGCACTTGCTTCTTCTGCTATTGCGTGGCCACCTGTTGCACACGCAGTTGCAACAGCAGAATTTACCCCTCGCAAATTAAATTCAATAGAGACGTTGCCAGCACACGCGTTCACCATCAACCGAGGTACTGTAAAAGGACTGAGCCTACGAGGACCGCGGTCGCGGAGGACGTTTGCAAAATGTTCAATTGTCGCAATACCACCGACACCTGAACCGATGGAAACACCTCGGCGATATGGATCACCGTTTTCCCAATCTAGCCCACTATGTTTCATAGCTTCTTGTGCAGCGAATACACCAAGTTGTGCAAAACGGTCCATTCGTTTAATTGCTGCGCGATCTAAATGATCTGCTGGATCCCAGTCATGAATCTCACCCGCAATTGTCGTGGTCCATTGATCATCTTGATCGAAGGATGTAATGTGCCCGATGCCAGATTTGCCTGCAAGCAATGCTGACCACGTATCAGACGCATTTTGTCCAATATTGGTCACTGCACCTAGGCCAGTAATTACAACACGCCGGTTTGAAAGATCAGCCACGATTTACCCTGCTATTTAGTCAGATGCTTCGGTAGCACCAACAATAAAGTCGACCGCGCTGCCAACTGTTTGGATTTTTTCAGCTTCATCGTCTGGAATTGAAGTTGAAAACGCATCTTCAAGTTCCATCACAAGTTCAACAGTATCAAGACTATCGGCGTTAAGGTCATTCGCAAAACTTGATGAAAGTGAAACTTCTGATTTATCAACACCAAGTTGGGTTGAAACAATGTCGACCACTTTGGCTTCGACTTCTGCTTTTGTCATTGTCATTCGTAGGTTCTCCTTGAATCCCTCAGCGTCATTGCTTGGGAGTGCGGATTATATCGGATAATAAAATGCTGGTGGTGAACTGATTAACAGGTCAAACCGCCATCTATAACAAGTACTTGGCCTGTGATATATCCACCGCCATCAGAGGCGAGAAATGATACAGCAGAGGCAATTTCTTCTGGTTGTCCATATCTTCGAAGTGGAACGGTTTTTTCTACACCTTTGCGAATTTCCTCTCCAAGCTCGGCTGTCATATCTGTCTCTATAAAACCTGGCGCAATCGCATTTGAAGTGATGCCTTTTGAACCGAATTCTTTAGCTATTGTTTTCGTTAGTCCAATCAGACCTGCTTTTGAGGATGCATAATTCGCTTGGCCAGCATTTCCGGAAATACCGCTCACTGAAGTAATATTAATGATACGACCAAACCGACCACGCATCATTGGACGTACGGCTACTCTGCACCCTTCAAACACAGATCGAAGATTCACATTAATGACTTCATCAAAGTCTTCATCAGACATACGAAGCATCAAACCGTCGCGGGTCATGCCAGCGTTGTTCACAAGCACATCAATCCGTCCGTATTCCTCAAAAATTTGCTCGATCAATGCACCGAATGCGCCGCGTTGAGCGAGATCACAAACGTGCGTACATGCGACTCCGCCACCGGCTTCGATCTCTTTTTGAACAGTGGATAGTTTTTCTTCATCGCGTGCGACAAGTGCTGCGAGAAAGCCGTCTTTCGCAAGTTTCTCTGCGATCGCTTTTCCTATACCACGACTTGCGCCAGTGACAATTGCTACTTTTTGTGTTGAATCAGTCGACATTACGTGTTATCCGTTGATGAAATTTTCTGAATCACTTTGTTGAAGTGCCAGGCATTTTTGGGGGACCGGGCTTCTTCGTAGGCCCTCCGGGTTTTCCAGGTCCTCCTGGGCTACCAGGAATACTTGGTGTGCCTCCACCGCTACTTGACGTCGTTCCTTCGCCAGCGAGTTGATAGGAACTTGATTGATCATCATCCCCTGCTTTTGCTAAAAGTTCTGCTCGCCTTTTAAAGTACGATTTTACCCAATCACCACTGAGTTGATCCATTAGACCTGGAGGAGAATCGAGTGATGTAAACACGACGCTGCCGTTAGATTCTTCAAAAGACCACAGTTGAGGTTGATAGTTCATGCCAACTTCATACACAGCCACGACGCAGGATTTTCCTGACGCGAGATCTGAACCTGTTCGAATGTCAACTCGAGTGATGTTATTTAAAGTATCTGTTAGGTTCGTTGCATCTGCAAGAGTCCCAAGTTCTAATTGATCTGCTGAGGAAAGCATGGGGCGGAGCAGTGCGTGCTCATTATGTAAAAATGCAGTAAAGAAACGAAATATCGATTCTCTTTCGAGATTAGATTCAGAATTTTCTTCGTCTGTCCAAATAATTCGAGGATCGGCATTGACTTCCGTTGCAATATCAGAGAGTGTTTTTTTCGGAGGTGCTTTCGGTCCTTTGGGTTGCGCTTTTACAACTGGTTTTGTGTCTACTACCTCCTCTTCACCACCACAGCCAGTAAGGAAAATAGTTGCACACAAAATTGTTGAAGTAATAATTTTACGGTTCGTCATGGCTCTGCACCTTCACTTGTCTATTAATCCGTCGCATAAGACCTCGGAGAACACTTCCGGGACCAAGTTCATGCCAAGCACCATCATACTCTGTCGCCATTGCGGCGCATTGTTCGGCCCACCGAACTGAGCCGGTTATTTGATCAACGAGCCTCTGGGCAATGTCACCGCTACTATGTTTTTTAGCACTCACATTTGACCAAACTGGTACTGCTGGCTCGCTCAAAACCGCTTCAGCTAGGGCCCCTCGCATTCCCTCAGCTGCAGATTGCATAAATGGGGAGTGAAATGCCCCAGCAACGGAAAGGGGTGTTGCTCGTACGCCCCGATCGCCGGCAAGTTGGGCAACCCGTTCGCAGGCAGCTACCGAACCGCTCAATACAATTTGTCCAGTTGCGTTGAAGTTTGCAGGAACAAGGACATCTTCACCTCGAGCTTCTTCGCAGAGCGAAAGGATCGCCTCATCATCTCCCATGACTGCGATCATTGTCGATGGCGCGGCTTCTGCTGCCTCTTGCATCAGTTGACCACGCTTAGCAACAAGTTTTAGACCATCTTCAAATGAAAACACGCCTGCAAGATGCAACGCAGAATATTCACCTAGTGATAACCCAGCTGTTGCAATTGGTTCGCTTGCAATCCCTTTTTCACTCAAGCCGTGCCAACTTGCAATAGATGCAGTGTAAATTGCGGGCTGCGAAACATTTGTTTGGTTGATGATGCCATCTGGATCTTCAAAACAAATTTCAGTGAGCGGTCGTCCAAGTGAACCGCCGAGTATTTCATCTGCTTCTTCAAAGATCGCTTTTGCAGCGTTCGACGAATCGTGCCACGCTTTGCCCATACCAACTTTTTGTGCGCCTTGTCCAGGACAAAGCAAAACGACTTGTTCAGACATTGATTAGAGTCTCCACGCGCTGCTTGACCATGTGAGGCCGCCACCAAAAGCCAGCATCACTATTGTGTCGCCGTGCTTCATTTTTCCCGCTTGCCACAATTGGTCAAAGCATAAAGCGGCTGATCCGCTAGAACTATTTCCAAAAAGACGTATGTTTTTATAAACTTTGTCATCAGGAAGGCCAAGTTTTTCCTGTGCAGATTCGATGATTCGCATGTTAGATTGATGGCAAATAAATTGAGCAACATCGTCTGGCTTCAACCCAGTTTCGTTCAATAGTTCTTCTGTAATTTTAGTAAAAGTAGAAACTGCAAACTTATACACTTCCTTGCCTTGCATTCGCAGCATACCTATTTCTGTCGTTGCAGTATCACCTTCTACAACTTGTGATTCTTTTGTTGGAATGTAAAGTGCAGGCCATGGTTCACCATTGGCATTCATTTTTTGATAAAAACAACCACGTTCCGGGTCATCATCGCAAGTCAAAATTACAGCGCCAGCAGCATCACCAAAAAGAATTGAGGTCCCTCGGTCACTACGATCGGTGAGTTTACTCATCGCATCACAACCAATTACTGCGATTGTTTTGTAAAAACCTGAACGAATCAGTGAGTCGGCCACATTCATGGCATATACAAAACCACAACATGCAGCAACAAGGTCAAAAGCGCCCGCGGGCTTTGCATTCACTTCTGCTGCGACTCGGCATGCATTTGAAGGACACATCATTTCGGGCGTCACCGATGCGCAAATGATAAGTGAAAGGTCAGAACCTGTAAGACCTGTGTCTTGAAGGGCTGCTTTGAGCGCTCGACATTGCAATTCAAATGTACCTTCATCTTCATTGCATATTCGGCGCTCGATAATGCCAGTGCGTTGTTCGATCCACTCGGGTTCAACACCGTGCTCCTTGGCAAGTTCTTCATTGTCAAGAACGTACTCCGGGACAGCAGACCCAGTACCCAATACTCGTACACCACAAGGTTTCATCGGTGTCATGCTACGGTGATTCGTTCTTCAATTGCGGCGAGTTGTTCGACAATGTGCTCGTTAACCTCAAAATCAACGAATTGCTGCGTCCTGCGGACTGCGTTTTCAATGGTTTTCGCTTCAGCACTTCCGTGGGTGATCATTGAAACACCATTTACTCCCAGAAGTGGTGCGCCGCCGTATTCGTGATAATCGTAATCAGCGTAAAACTTCTTAATAATTGGTTTAAACGCTTCAGCGAGCTTCGGGTCGGCCTTCATGATCTCACCAGCAAGTTTTGTGATGAGCCCAGTTGCAAGCCCTTCAGCGAGTTTGATGGATACATTGCCAACAATGCCGTCGGTGATGACAACATCAGCGCCGCCATCAAAGAGCGTTCGACCTTCAATGTAACCAATAAAATTAATGTCAGCTGCGTCGCGGAGCATATCACGAGCATCTTTTAAATCACTTGTTCCCTTTTGCTCTTCGCCTCCAACATTCATCAGAGCAACGCGCGGGTTTTCAATTCCCAAAATTCGTTCTGCATACACTTTTCCCATCACACCGTACTGAGCAAGGTGCACTGGTTTTGGTTCGATGTTCGCACCTACGTCGATAAATGCAACCGTTCCCGCAAAAGTTGGAACCGCTGCAGCGATTCCAGGGCGATGTACATTTGGCAATCGCCGTAAGTACATTTGACTTGCAGCGACAAAAGCACCGGTATTTCCTGCGGAAATCACTGCATCGATTGGATTTTCTGATTTTTTACTTCCCGCCCTACACAGTTGAACGAGTGAACTGTCTTGTTTTTGGCGGACTGCGTCAACGGGACTTTCGTCCATTGTGATTTCTTGTGTTGTGGCGACTATTTCGACCCGAGACTGATCGACATCTGAATTTGCAACACCTTGTTCGATGATTTGTTCATCACCAAATAACACGACAGTGTCCTCGTCGTGCAGATGTTTGATAGCAGACAGCGCACCCTCAAGAATAGGGTGTGGTGCGTGATCGCCCCCCATCACATCGACGCCGATTCTCATATTGTTTTAGGACCTACCCGAAGCCTTTACTTGAAGTCCGGGACGAACGTATCCACAACTTGGGCATGACCGGTGTGGCTGACGATTGCTGCCACAGTTAGGACATAGAGCAAGATTTTCACGGCTAAGAGCGTGATGCGATCGTCGTTTTCGCTTTCGTGCTGGAGATGTTCGTAATTTAGGGAGCATATCTTTGTACCTTTATTCGTTCCTGTGGTCATCAGCATGACCGTAAGTTGAACGGGGTATTGTACCAATAAACAACTCCGCTGGTTGTTTTCTGAGTCAAAAGGCGATATTTCGGGAAAAACTACCTACGGGGCAATTAAAAAGCACCTTGGACTACTACCATCAATTGCGAAAACATTCCGCAGGGTTGATTCTTTAGCTTGAAGGAATGAAGTGCAACCACTCGCCGAAGAGGAATTCCAAACGCGCTGCAAGAAGTGCAATACGACCCATCACGGTGTAGCCAAAGGAAGCACCGAATGTAATCATAAGGAACCAAATACCAACGCGAGCGGTCTTGCCGACTAAGCCCTTGTGCTCAATCGAGAAGAAGAAGTAGATCATCGCAGACAGAGTCGCTATCGTCAGAAGGAAGGCATTAAAAGTAGGCCAGAAGGCAAACGATCCCCCTTCCGTGATCCAAAGTGGGACGATGGCAGCTTTGATTTGAGCAACAAGGTCGGCTTCTACATACCCGATCATTCGGTAGCCAGCAGTAATCCCAATAAAGAATGCAATTGGCCAACGACTAATCCAACCGCCAGAAGGCATGAGTTGGAACAACAACATGATGATAAGAATTGCTGGAATGATGTAGAGCCACTGCGTTCCTGCTGATGCATCCATGCCTGGTAGCACCCATGCTTTCACAAGACCTGGAGCAAGTTTGCCAAGCAAGTTCGGAACGAAAACGTCCCAAATACCGATGACCATCACGTACCCCGCAGACGTTCCCACCACCATTGCCTCTGCAAATTTATATGCCGGGTTATCGCCAACTAGGAACGAAAGGATAAACAGGGTAAACATCGCTGCAAGCCACAAGCCAATGGTTCTTGACCAACTTAAACTCGCTTCCCCGCTGCCAATTACCTCTTGAGTCAATTCACTATCTGGAACAACGCTGTACGTTGTCCATTCGATATCACCTGCAGTAGGTGAATCGGTTGAACTGTACTTACCATCAGCGTCTGCGGTGAACGCATGCTGTTCGGGCGTTACCCAGACCTGTCCTGTTCGCGAGGTACTCATACTCCAAACAAGCATGATTGCACCAATTACAAAAATGATGCCCCAAATCAACGCGTTTGATTTTTTCGGTGTATCAGTGCTCATGCCTGACCTCGCTTTCGACTCATAAAGAAAATCCAGTTACCAACGAGGATCAATCCAATCATCAAACTGTGCGCCACTAGCTGTGGTCCCATTCTTCGTTTTGCTTCTTGTGCCTTGGGATTGTCAGCAATAGAAGGATACGATTCGTCAATTGCTGCCTCGTATTCAGCAGCTGCTTTAATCGCACCAAGTACACCAGCAAGTTGTTCTGGAATATAGGGATACATCTGTGGTGCTTGCACGCCAGTACAACCCGAAACCGTTGTAATACCAAATGGCGTTGCGGCAAATTGCACCCATTGTTTTGTGCCAGGGTCCCCAGCACTTACGTTAATAATCAAATCCATATCTTGAATGTTTTTAATATTCTTTGTCATCGGAATATCATCAAGCGAAATACCGCGTGAATCGAGTTCAAACATGCCACGAAGGTCTTGTGTGATCATTCGGATAACAGCTTCGCCACCGGTTTTGTAATCGAACTTCACATAGTCTTCGCCGCGAACCAAGTTTGGATACTCTGACTTAATTGTGTCAATCGACAAGTCAACCATTGGCGAACCAAGTGGCCAGAGTGCCATGTAGTATTGTTTGTGACCTTTGATGGAACAGTGACGTGTAAACGCTTGCGCCATTGGCAACAATTCACCTTGTGATGCAGGGTCAAAGTCATACGACAAAAGAATTCGTGAACCATCAGGCAAATCGTCAATTGCATCAAAGACCATTTTGGCTTGTTTGGATACAACTTCAGGGAAGACTGTTTTTGTAAGAATTGGAATTGCAACCGCCAATAACATTGACAGGAAGATCCAGCGTCGATCTAAATTTTGGAGAGTTTTTAACATGATTTAATCTTGCCCCAAGTAAGAACGGTCAACACCGAGGAGAATTCGAAGTGAAGTTGCAACAACGCCAAGCGCAATACCAATAGTGATTGCTCTTGTTCCTGCAGTATTGGGAACATCCATAATCCAAACGGTTAAGTTGTCAAAGCGTAACCACAGCATGGATTCAGGGAGCCAGCCCTCAAAGAGCCAAACACCTGCGTAGGTTCTACCTAGAAGCACGACGCCTGCAGTAACAAGCAAAAGTGTTGCTTCCGTGTTCTTTGCACGAAAAGCTCTAAAGGCTGCAGTCGCAACGTAGAACGCCAACATTGCAAACATCATCGATGTAAGCGGCACAACCATGTGCTGATAAATCCACCACAATCCAGAACCGCTTTCAAGGTAATAGCCACTCCAAGCATAGTCGGGATATAACGCATTTGGATGCACACCAAATTTTGACATCCCAATGATAATGGTGCCAAAGAAACAAACTATGGTAACTCCAGAGTAGCCCCAACCCTTTCGTTGACCCGAAACTTTCATCAAGTGAAGTTTGATCAGATTTCCGCCACCCAAGACCATCGCGCCAACTGCAAGAATGTTAAACCATTCTTGTGCCGTTAATCCCCAACCCTCAGCATAGGGAATGAAGTTCGCAATGAGCAGGACGAACCCCGCAACAATTGCAATAAATAATGGGACTGTTCTTTTCACGAGTCATCTCCCTCTATGTCCGTATCCCCGCCTCCAAAGGAGCCGAGCCCTTCAGAGCCAAGTATGTTGTTCGATATGTAGTCCAATGCACTCGTGCCAAAACCTTCATCTGTATCTGATTCTGTCATCGAACCAATGGTTGCAAAGAAAATGCCAATGACGAGCACCAATACACTGAGGAATTTGCCATAGTCCTGCCCTTTGAGTGAGCCGATTTGAAGTGGATCACCTGAAAGATACGCAGAAGCAGCAAAGAATTCTTCGCCAATCAACGTGTAGTCGCAAGACGCAACGAAGAACGGCAACTGACTTGGCATCGCGGTACCTGCAACTTGAATTGCGCCGATGTGGTTACCAGTTTCAGCGAGAATGAGTGACTCAGCATAGAAACCACCCATATAAATGCATGCGGCTGGTTCTTCTCTAACCATGTAGCCAGTTACGCCTGCAACAAATGCAAACTGTTCGTCTGTTAAGTAGTGAATTCTGTCTGGTTGATACGCGTCAGGAGCACCCGCTGCGAGGTACGCAGCTTCAACTGTTTCGCGTGCTGCCGCCATCACGAGCGATCGGCACGTTGGAACTTCGATTTGGGCACCATATTCTGCTGCTGTTTTTGCAACTCGCGAGAGCACGGTCAAACCAGCAAGCGTTTGAATTTCGTTGATGTCTTGGATACCTGTGACAAACAAAACTGGTCGACCCATTTCGGTAGCGCGACCAACTGCTTCATCGATTGCTTCAAGTCCAGCAATTTTACGTACCCAAAGTTTTTTCCCGGAACGAGCATGGTTAATGAAGTATGCAATAAACGCACCAAACAAAATCATCCAGATTGCAAGCCATGCCTTCGACATATTGAACATCTGCATAGTTGGAGAAACCGAACCCTGTGCATTGCACCATGGCGATTTGTCGCCCTGATTGTCAACTGCACAAACGCGATAATCGTACGCCCATCCCCGCTTTACACTGCGATCAGTCCAATGTGATTCGCCAGCGCCTGATTCTGAGACTTGTCGCCAATTTAATTCTTCTTCACTGACAACATCACCATTGCCATCTGCAACTTTTCGTTCAACTTGATAGACCGCAACAATTTGTTCAGGATCTGTATCTTTGGCATCTGTATTGAGAGGATTAAAAATGTCTGTGCCAGAAAGTTGCCAATCGACTTCAACAGAATTGCCAGCATCGTCTGGAGTGTCAGCAACGACCAGATCAGTCGGAGGGACCGGAGCGGGGGCAGGCTCTGGTTCAGGGGTTGCCGTTTGTGCATTCGCAACAATCGCAATTGCGAACGATGCAAAAACAGTTAGGAATGATGTACGTATTCTCATAAAGTACTTCCGTAATTTCTGGGGTTATGCCTCAATAAGTTCCACATTTGCTCTGGGCACGATAACCGATTCACCCGAACTTAGTTTTACTTCAAGAACACGTGCTTTTGAACCAGAACCGAGCACGTGTGGGTCTGGTGGAAGGTCGCTGACCGTTCCGAGCATGCCAAAATAAGGGTCTCGAATAATTCTAAGAGGCAAACCTATTTCAAGATAGCCACCGGCGTGTTCTTGTTCTTCTTCGCAATCCCCTGCCTCTAAAGGAATTATGATTTCTGGGCGCATCACTCCGGCACGGATTTGGGTTGCACCGTTGACGGATGCTTCGTGACCTTCAAATCGTTTTAGAAGGTCAAATGTTCGGGTTGCCATGGCAATATCGCCAAAGCCTTCGGTGACGATTACGGTAATTCCTTTTTTCTCGCTGCCTGTGATTGCAACACCAAGGTCATAGCCAAGAAATTCTTTGAGATCTTGGTCATCCATGCCCCCGCCAATCAGTGCAGCCACACCTGCTTTACGCGCTGCTTCGATTGCTTTATCCGTAAGGCGTGCACCACCGATGACAACGCAGCCTTTCATGTCAGCAGAGATGTTCGAAGCCGTCACTGTTTCGTCGTAATTTTTTACCGCAAACTTAATCGGACCGCATGTTTCACCGCCGATACCAAAGATGCCCTGAATAAATGCAACATCAGCTTCGATGGTGCAACCAATTTCTGGATTGACTGCGGTCACTGTTCCAGTGACATACGCTTTGACTTCAACTGGAATGTCTGGCCCGCGAAGGATCACTTGACCGGTGACATCTGAGACAGTTTCAATTGTTCCAGCGTAGGGCGAATTGTATTTCTTTTTGAACTTACCGAAGATGCCCGCCGTTTCTGCAATAGGTTGACCTTCTTCAACTTTTTCACCTTCTTTATGAAGCATCAAACCCATAACATCTTTTGGTGGAACTGCAAGAAGGTTCGCCATATTGAGTGGATAAACGTCGCCGGGCATATAGGTTGCCGCGACAATTTTGTTTGCGTTTACTGTATCACCGACACTGACCATCACTTCACCTTTAATGGGAAGCATGCGAACAGCGCTGTGTGGCATTCGATTTGTAACTTTAAGTCCGGGGGTATATGCGTGTGCCATAATAATTATGCAGTTACTGCTGCTTGCTCCATCTCTTCATCCTGTCTTATGTTTTCATAGAGTGCCATATTTTCAACCCATGTCTTCATGGACATTTGGCATTGTTGTCTATCTTCTGGAAGTCCAAGTGGGCGACCTCTACCATCAATAATGAGCCCAACTGTGCCGCCGCGTACTTCGTGTGTTACTTTTTTGCCGTTACCAGCACCTAAATCGAAACCGCGTACTGGTTCGCAAGTAATCGTAGCTCTTTGATCTTCACCCATTTCAATCAGTTCAATGTCACCGAAGTTACAAGTTCCAGACGAGTTTACATCACCCGAGAGCGTCCAACTAAAACATGGTTTGCCTTCTTTGCCAAGCCCTTTTGCAGCAATGCATGTTCCTAAGTAAATCAAGCAATCGCGTTCGAACACTTGCGCTGCAGCTTTAGGGTGCACTGCTGAGAGTACACCGAGGTGTGGCATCATAAAGATCGAGTCTTTTGCAAGATTTGTACAGCCTTCTGGTTCAAATGCATCAATGAGCATCATTGCTGTTTGGTTCATGCTAGGAGCGTGAGAAAGAACACCGCCAGAGGCAACGAGTAAGTTCAATGTCATGTTGTTAACAATCGTTGCACCCGCTGTTTGTTGGCTGAATGTGTCGCCCACAGTTCGTTGCTGCTGCACACCTTTGAGTGTTGTTGCAAATTCTTTGTGTTGCTTGTACGCAAGACGAAGTGCTTCGCGAGCAACGGCTTGTTCAAAGATGAGTGATTCGAGTGATTGTGGGATCGTGGTTGGACGAATCATTTTGTTCTTCACTCGGTTGCGAAGTTGTCGTTCGTCCATATCAAAATGCACCCAACGAAGTACATTTGGCATCGTCGCTTCAGCGCAAACATTTGAGATGGAATAACTCATCCCGAGATTTGCAGAGACTGTTCGGTTGAACGTTTCGTCAAATACGCTGAAGACGTCTGTTGTCGCGCCGCCGATGTCAACACCAACAACATTAATGTTGTCTTTCTTTGCAATTGTTTGGAGAATGTCACCAACTGCACCGGGGGTCGGCATGATGTCTGCATCTGTCCAATCCATGAGCATGTCGTAACCAGGAGCGTGTGCCATCACATGCTCAAGAAATACGTCATGAATTTTGTCTCGAGCTGGGCCAAGGTTTTCTTGTTCAAGTTTTGGACGCAAGTTTTCAACGATCGCAAGATCAATCCAATCCTCCTGCAAAGTTGCTTCCACTTCATCTGATGCCATTTTGTTACCTGCAAAGATGATTGGCATTTCGTATTCACTGCCAAAGCGAGGTTGTGGCTTTGCGGGCGCGATCAGTTCAGCAAGTTGCACAACTTTTTCGGTTGTTCCGCCATCTGTTCCGCCGCTTATAAGGATCATATCTGGTCGTAGTTCACGGATTCGCTGAATTTGTTCGTGTGGACGACGTTTGTCGTTAGATGAAATCACATCCATGACAATTGCGCCTGCACCGAGTGCTGCTCGTTTTGCAGACGCTGCTGTCATTTCAGCGATCACACCTGCGACCATCATTTGTAGCCCGCCGCCTGCACTTGATGTTGAGATGTACAAATCACAACCATCAGAGCCCCGAGCGGGTTGTTTAATTGTCCCGTCTTCGTTGGTAAGTTGCCTGCCTGCAAGTTCACCAACTTCTGTAACAGAATTTGTTACGCCGATTGTTACATTTGCAAATGGTTTTTCTACAGTTGTTGGTGCTTCACCACGATATGTTTGGCGATAGGTGCCATCCACTTTTTCAATAAGGATTGCTTTTGTAGTTGTACTTCCGCAATCGGTTGCGAGAATGACATTAATGTTTTCTAAATCGATCGTCATGATGTAGGTTCTTCTGGTTTGTTCGGAGTCTCGTCCATCTCGTTTTCTAATTCTTCAATACGGTTTCGGATCCAATCAATCGAACCGCGATGTTCTAAAAACTCCGCTACTGCTTTCCAGCTGTCCGTTGGGACAAAGGCTGCAATAAGCGGAGTAAAAAAATGCATTGTCTGCGACCCAACAAAATTGAGGGGCCGACCCATCTCTACACCAATGATCGCTGGTGTTGTTAATCCACGGCGAATGATACCCTTACAAAGCTTGTCTATGGCGTTTTTTTGCTGCTCAGTTGGGTTTATTGCCTCAGCATCATCAACATGAAATGCGTGTTTCCAGCCTTTTTTCATGTTGCTGTTCCTTTTGGAAGGTGCGATTTTATTGCTTTAATGATTTCATCCTTATTGTCACCATACATGACTGCAATTCCTGACCACCCATCCAAGTTTGAGGGCTTTTTTCGAGAAAAGAGAAAACAGGCTTCATTGAAGAATTTTGCTCTTTTAACTTGCTCCCAACCGTAATACTTCGTTCGAAGTGGATATTTAGCTTTCAAGCCGTCCTCAGAAATCATAAATCGCGATGTGAAAAGAAATGTCGCTTGAGTTCCCACGAGCACTCCAATCATACAAAGCCCAAGAATGAGGTTTGTCGTAGTGATGAAAGCCCCAAAAAACACAATGATCGCCCAAGCGAAAACCGCTTTCTTTGGATGCTCTTTCGATGGCCGCACGCTCCAGGTGATCTCTTCTGTTGGTGTTTTATCTTCCATATGCTGAACCTAACATTCTACCAAATTGACTCGCGGTCAAGTTGAGCTATGGTCGGGTTGGCAGGTGGTCAAATGGGCGTTTAGGGGGATAGGACCACTGACAGTTTGAAGGATAAGGTCGTGGAGGGGGTTGATCGAGAGGACAGTGCCAGTAATGGGTTTATTATCAGAAATGAAGGTTTGAATAGTGCCAACAAGGATATCGCGGGGTTGCCACAGGGAAATCGCAGATTCTGGGGCGAGATCGATTGCTGAGAATATGGCAGATACAACTAGGTTTGCAACATACGCTCGTGCAACTTTAGATCCTAACTCTGAAAGAGAAACTGCATTGTGAGCCTTATTTTTTTGAACATTCACACCAACCCCAACAAGGCAAACTCCCGCACGCTGTTCAATCAAAATACCCGCAAGTTTATGACGAGCAACATACAAATCGTTTGGCCATTTAATGCCAACTGGCTGCTCGATGAGTGGGTCTAATTTTTCAGCAAGTACTGCTGCCACAGCAATAGGCAATTGCGCCTTAGCTTCATTTAATACAACCGTTACTGAAACGCCACCACTTGCGTTCCAGTCATTGCCCCTTCGACCTCGGCCAGCAGTTTGATGTAACGCTGCGCACACATCTCCCGCTTGCAATTTATGTTCGATCGCTGCATCTTGGGTCGAAGTAGTTTCTGCAAGAACGACAACACGACCTTCACATCGAATATCCGACTCCCAACGTGCAACTTCACACATCGATTGCGTCAAGTCCAATGTCAAGCCAATGGGAACGATGAACCAAACCGCCAACTGCAATACGGTCTACACCTGTTTCAGCGATCACTCTTGCAGAATCAATCGTGATACCACCAGATGCCTCAAGTAAGATGTTTGGTGATTTAGAATTCTTCAAATGCACTGCTTCTTCTAACAATGCAGTGTTCATATTATCTAGCAAAATAATGTCTACATCGAGTTCAAGAACAATTGCAAATTGTTCCATCGTGTCCACTTCAACTTCAACAAATGATAAATTGCGGTCTTCTCTTGCATGGGTAATAGCATCTCTCAAACGAGATCCTAATTCATCAATTGGAATTGCAGAAATGTGATTGTCTTTGTAAAGAGCAGCATCATGCAAACCAAGTCTGTGCAACGTGCCACCGCCGCAACCAACAGCATACTTGTCTAACAAACGTAAGCCGGGCGTCGTTTTTCTTGTATCGCAAACTTCACATTTTGTTCCACGTACTGCTTCGACAAACGTAGCAGTTTGTGTTGCCACACCACTTGCATATCCCAAAACATTTAGAATAGTTCGCTCGGCAGTAAGTATGGAATTCATTTTTCCTTCTATCGTTGCGATTTTTCCATCCACCCGATCACCGTCTTTACATGTCGGATGTAATTCAACGTCGCCAAACAAATGGGTGGCTTGCATCAAGACATGTAAACCTGACACCACCCCTTGTTGCCTTGCGTTTACCTCAAAGGAACCAATCGTTTTAGAATTTACAATAGAAACCGACGTCACGTCGCCCGCAGCAACTCCATCTTCATCTAGACACCGAGCAATCAATTTTTCACACCATGTTGAAGTAATTAGTTGTGAATAATCTTCAATCATTTCCTTTGATTCCTGATCCGATCGCCCCTTGAAACACTATCGAGGATGTGAATTGAAGGCGACCCACTACCTACAGCAATACGTGTCCCATCTGGAGAAACAGCAATATCGTCAAGTTCTTGAGACACTGGCAACGATACTATTTTTTTAAAACTGTGAAGATCCCACACGTGCACTGCGCCATCTCGTGTTGTTAACAGCAGTCGTTTGCCATTTGGCATTACTGAAAGGTCTCTCAATCCACCTCCCCTTGACTGAATGGTTTTCACCACTTCACCTGTTTTATAATTAAAAAGCTGAACGACACCATGACTAGTTGCAGTAACGATCTTATGAGTAAACGGGACAACATCGACAACGAAAATATCTGATTGAATTGCACCCGTTGACCAAATCTTGTTGCCACTTGTCACGTTAAATGCAACTACTTCTTTACCGGAAGCAGAAACAAAAAGCATTTTATTGTCATCTGAAAAATCGACATCAAGGATCAGACTTCCGTCAAACGATGTATCAAATATACGGTCATGTGTTTCTAGTTCCCAGACCCCAACATCTCCATGCAAAGATCCTGCCGCTACATATTTACCGTTCTTAGAAACTGTGAGAGATACTATTTCAGAATCCAACACGCCAAGCGAATTCCCTGCTGTTTCCTTAGTTATGTCCCACGTTCGCACAGTTCCTGATATATCACCTGTAACAACAAGACGAGAGCCTAAGACTGCATCAACAGTTGTTAATTTTTCATAACTTGGCGTTGGGATAGTATTTGTTTTTCCAGTAGAAATATTGGTAATCTGCAAATTGCTTGAAACATGAGACACAATAGCCACATGATCAGCGTCTACAAAAACGATATCTGCTGCAGGGAAGCCTGAATCAGTTTTAACTTCAGTGACGGGCGGCTGTCCAATTTCCCACCAAAGTATTTTTCCATCTTTGCCAACAGAGACCGCTCGTTGATCATCTAATTTTGTCACACCCCAGACGATATCGTTATGCCCTAGTAATGTATCGACTTGTTGTTGAGTCGAGATAGACCACGTTGTAATACGTCCATCATCGTGGGCAACTAGTAGATAATCTCCAACAACTGCTAACCCAATAGCGTCTCCACTTGTTAGTGTTATTGTGGCGATTTGTTTTAGTGTTTCAACATCCCATAATTTCACATCGCTTCCGCCAGCTGATGCAAGAACCTGTTTATCAACAAAGTTGACCTCAAAAATTGTCTCGTGATGTGTTCCAAGTTTAATTGGCTGATCACCGTCCAAACTTACCACGTACACACTTCCATCAACTAGACCAACTGCAACAAATTGCAACGATGCATTCCAATCGATAGTCATCACAAGACTGTTGAATTGAGAAACGGTGTGGATATATTTGCCATCGGCACTCCATAAGCGGACAGTGCCATCTGCGTGACCTGTTAACAAACTATTATCTTCAAGAATGTCCGAAGCAGAAAAGGATGGAAAATCAGCCTGTTTAATTGTCAATGAATTGACAGATAAATCCAAGAAACCCAGTTCTCCTCCCACAGTACCAAGGAACATTCCAGAATCATCGTTAAAAAGAGAAATCGTTTGCACCTTGCTCTCCATGTACAAATCGGACGACGTTTTCATTGTTTCATCAAGAATGAGCACGCGCCCATCTTCAACTGCAACTACAACTTGTTCCCCGGAATTAAATGCGATAATTGTTGTTGGGCGATCACCTAGAGGCCATTGCAAAACAGACTGATCTGTTTCGGCATTTAAATATTCCCATTCCCATCCACGCTGAAAATTCTTCGTCAAGGAAAGTTGTTCGCTTGCCATCGACCAAGATCCATTACTCATTGCAACTTGTGCAGTACCAAGGTGCGCAGCATACTCATTCTGTTGTGAAATGAGAAGCGTTTCACTATTAACTTTCAACGCTTCTACTAATTTCTTTTGACCAACCTCTGCTTCAATATATCCCCACAAAAGCCCAATCATTCCAACGACGATTGCAATAAAAACAATTAAACCTGCTTGGAATCTCAATTTATTTCGCCGTGCATACAAACGAATAATTGATATTGTTGAAGGAGGTTTCGCGTGAATTGGTTCGTCGATTAGATACCGACGAATATCTGCTCCAAAATCTGCAACAGAGGCATAACGATTCTCGCGTTCCTTCACCAAGGACTTTAATAGAATAAATTCTAACTCGACTGGTATATGACGATTGATTGATGTTGGTTTTGCAGGAGGCGTGTTACGAATAACTTCTGGAGCTTTGTAAAGCGGAACACCTTTTAGTTCATAGGGAAGTTGACCTAACAACAATTGATATAACACAACACCAAGTGAATAGACATCCGTTCTCACATCTACATCGTGGGGGTCATCTCCACACTGCTCTGGGCTCGACCATTGCAATGTTCCAACGAATCGACCATCAGCGGTCATCGTGTTTTGGTCTTCATCTGAATCAGCAAAGAGTGCAACACCAAAGTCAATAACTTTTGGTCTGCCAGCGATGTTGATGAGGAGGTTTGATGGTTTTAGATCACGGTGTATAACGCCCCGTCCATGTCCATATTGAACTGCATCACACACCAACAAAAAAAGTGCAAGTCTGTCCTTGGTGCTGAGTTCTGACTCGTCAGCATACTCAGTAATTGATTGGCTTCCTGCAACATATTCCATTGCAAAAAACGGTAACGGCTTTCCATCATGAACCTGATGACCGGATTCATACACTTGTGCAATGCCTGGATGTTGCAAACGTGCAAGCATTTCGCTTTCCATTTCAAAACGCTGCAATGTTGTGTCAGAAGCTGCTGCTGATTTTACTATTTTGATGGCAACAGATCGGTGCGGATTAGTTTGCCTCGCTTCATACACATTGCCCATGCCCCCCGTTCCAATGACTCGGATGATCTCGAACTGCCCAATAAAACTCCCGATCCATTCATCACCCCGAGCCCCCACTTTTGAATCAAGCCATGCAGAATCAGCGGTTTCACCATCGAATGTTTCCGCTAGAGGATCAGTTTCACCTGAATCTGTTCCTGATTCTGTAATTGGTTCATCTGTCATGTACTCTCATGATACCTGACAAGAGGGTCATTTATGCACTTGTCAAATGACTAGTTATTTCTGTTGCTAAAGCTTCACCATTCGCAAGTTCCTCTGGAACCCACTCAATGGAGAGACCCTTGTCACCAAATTTTGGAATTATGTGAAAATGCACGTGGTCAACTGCTTGATGTGCCTCTTCGCCATTATTTTGCAAGATGTTGTACGCAGTTGCATCAGTTGCTTTCATCACAGCAGAAGTAATTTTTACAAGCGCGCTCCCCAAAGCAGCGCCCGACGCTTCGCTCAGTTCGTGCATAAATGGCACTGCTTCTTTTGGAATCACAAGCGTGTGCCCCCTGCTTAGGGGAGCAACGTCGAGAAATGCAAAGACAAGATTATCTTCATAAATTTTATGGCATGGAATGTCGCCATTAATTATTTTTTCAAAAAGAGTTGTCATCGCAATGATTCCCTAATTACTGCCTGTGCTGCAGCGAGTCTCGCAGTTGGAACACGAAATGGAGAACAACTCACATAGTCTAATCCCACTTCATGACAAAATTCTACCGAAGATGGATCTCCGCCATGCTCGCCGCAGATGCCAATTTTCAATTTTGGATTTGTTTTGCGGCCACCAAGGCAACCCATCGAAATAAGTTTCCCAACGCCTTCTCGATCAATAGTTTGGAATGGATCACGTTCTAAAACACCACAATCAAGATAATGAGGCAAGAAACTATTAATATCATCTCGGCTAAAACCGTACGTAAGTTGTGTGAGGTCATTCGTTCCAAAGCTGAAAAAATCAGCAACTTTTGCAATTTGTTCAGCAACAATTGCTGCACGTGGAATTTCAATCATCGTTCCGATAGGAATGTTCAATTTCCCTTTATAGCGTTCCTTCTTCGTAATCATTGCGATGGTTTCAGCGGCAAGTTCACGAAGTTGTTCAAGCTCTTCTTCAATCCCAACGAGTGGAATCATAATTTCTGGCTGTGCGTCAATCCTTTTTCTTTTGCACGCAATAACTGCTTCAGTAATAGCAGTAACTTGCATCACTAAAATTTCTGGATACGTCACTGCAAGACGGCAACCTCGGTGCCCAAGCATTGGATTAAATTCATGCAACTGATCCACACGATGTTTAACTCGAGATGGTTTAATGCCCATCGCTTCTGCAACTTCTTTTTGACCTGCTCGATCATGAGGTAAAAACTCGTGCAATGGAGGATCGAGTAAGCGGACGGTAACAGGCAAACCTTTCATTGCAGTAAAGATGCCAATAAAGTCGTCTCGCTGGTATGGCATTAAACGAGCGAGCGCCTCTTCGCGCTTGCCTTTCGTTTCAGCAAGAATCATTCTTCGCATTGCGAGAATACGATCCCCTTCAAAGAACATGTGTTCTGTTCGAGTCAAACCAATACCTTCTGCACCAAATGATCTCGCTCTCTTTGCATCCACAGGAGAATCGGCATTTGTTCGAACATTCATTCGCCTTCTCTGATCTGCCCAATTCATAATCGTGTCAAAATCACCACTCAGTTTTGGTTCGTGTCTCTCAACAGCACCTAGCATTACTTCGCCTGTACCACCATCAATAGAGAGCACTGATTTTTCAGTGTATTTTTTTCCATCTATTGTTACGCATTTTTTTACAGCGTCAATGTGTAATGCAGATACACCCGCAACGCAACATTTTCCCCAACCTCGTGCGACTACTGCTGCATGACTTGTCATCCCACCAGTTGATGTCAAAATACCAACAGCGTGATGCATACCATCGATATCCTCTGGTGAAGTTTCTTTTCGAACAAGCAAAACATTCTCACCTGCTTCAGCTCGTATTACCGCATCATCTGCCGAAAACGCAAGTGTTCCGGTTACTGCTCCCGGCGAGGCAGGTAAACCTTTAGCGAGCGTTTTAACTTTATGTTTACTTTTTGCTGTAAAACTTGGAAGCAATAATTGAACAAGATCCCCTGCGGGAATACGAAGCAATGCTTCGTCTTTTTTGATCATCCGGCTTCTTACCATATCAACTGCCAACTTTACTGCAGCAGCTGCAGTACGTTTACCTGTTCTTGTTTGCAGCATCCAGAGTTTATCGCGTTCAATCGTAAACTCGATATCTTGCATGTCTTTGTAATGTTTTTCAAGTGTCTTTTTGACCTTGAGCAATTCATTATAAATACGATTATTCCATTTCTTCATTTCAGAAACTGGCTTTGGCGTGCGAATGCCTGCAACAACATCTTCACCTTGCGCATCGATTAGGAACTCGCCAAAGAATGTATCTTCCCCAGTAGATGGGTTCCTCGTAAATGCAACACCTGTCCCACAGTCGTTGCCCATGTTGCCAAAAACCATCGCTTGAACATTGACAGCAGTTCCTCGCAAACCAGTGATGTCATTAATTTGCCTGTAACTTTTTGCGCGGTGTGTATTCCATGATCGAAAAACCGCCTCTACTGAAAGCGTTAGCTGCTTGACTGGATCTTGTGGAAATTCTTTTCCCACATGACGTCGGTACACTTTTTTATACCGGTCACAAACTTCTTTCAATCCTTCTGCTGACAATTCAGTATCTAAAGTTACTTTGTGTTTCTTTTTTACTTTATCAAATTCTTTTTCAAATTCTTCGTGCTCCATTCCCATGACTACATCGCCAAACATATTGATAAGTCGGCGGTACGCATCCCAACCAAAACGTGCGTTATCTGTAAGTGCAATCATTCCAAGTACAGCGTCATCAGTTAACCCAAGATTTAACACTGTGTCCATCATGCCAGGCATCGAGACTGCGGCACCAGAACGTACGGATACAAGGAGCGGGTCTGTTTTGGATCCGAATTTTTTACCTGTTTCTTTTTCAAGTTGCTTGATAGCCTTGATCGTGGCTTCATTTAGACCACGAGGCATTTTTGAACCTTCTTTGTAGTACGCTTCACACATTGTTGTTGGAATCGTAAATCCAGGAGGAACAGGCAAACCAATCGAAGTCATTTCTGCAAGATTGGCACCTTTGCCGCCAAGTAACTGCTTTTGTGTGGCGTTACCCTCGGTTTTGAGAGCTCCCCAACAGTACGTCATCTTTGGTTTTCGAGTTGATTTTTTCTTTTTTGCGGTGGCAGTGGCCATTGAATATTTCTCCATAATTGAGCGCAAGTGCGCGGATGATACCGTAGAGGTACACTCTCCACATTCTCATGACGCATCTAACTTCGACTCAATTTAGTGTTCTCCCTGCTGATGCTGTCAGTCTACCTGAGTTTGGAGAAACTCCTTTTGAACTTGCTAAATCATGGCCAAAAAAGGAGCCTTTGATCGCTTTAATTGCTGGAAATGGTGAAAGTCGATGGTCTAGGTGGTCAATCATTGCACCAGCAACTGGGAGGCGAATGACCTTGCGATCCAAACATGATTTGGCAGAATTCCAGACCGAACTAGATGCGATTAAACACACGTCTCTTGTTCCAGGTTGGATTGGATATCTTGGGTATGAACTCGGCGAATGTTTTGAACCAGAGGTGCGTGTTACAAAACCAAAACAAAGAGAATGGCCGCTAGCTGATTTTATTTGGTGCGATCAGTGCCTTGTCCATGATGCGGAGGACAATAGTTGGTGGTCGGTTGGTGGATTTAAACCACCGGTACTTCGGGATGAACACCAAGAATTGAAGTTTGGACAATTGGTTGATGTAGATGGCGATGCCAAGTTCGGCGACGCAGTAGATAGCACGAAACTATATATACATAAAGGGGATATTTTTCAAGCAAATATTACACGGCGTTTTTCATCGAATGTTTCAGGTGATATCCGCAGTGCTTCGCTCGACACACTTGCAGATCCCGGTGGATGGTTCGGCGCGTGGATTGAATTTGCAGATGATGATTGTCGTTCCCTTCTCTCATTAAGCCCCGAATTGTTTTTGCAATTTGATGGTGTAACTAGAACTGTAATTTCAAGACCGATGAAGGGAACTCGTCCGATTACTGACCCACCCGAAACGTTAATGAATTCTGACAAAGATGCTGCTGAATTACACATGATCGTTGACCTAATGCGAAATGATTTGGGGCGAGTGTGCGAGTTTGGCTCCATGCAAGTGACGGAGTCTCGTGCAATTGAACAACATCCGACAGTATGGCAGTGCACTGCAGAAGTTCAAGGAACACTGCGATCCGATTCTTCAGCGTATGACCTTATCAAATCTACATTCCCCGCTGGATCGATTACAGGTGCTCCAAAAATTAGGGCAATGCAAATTATCGATGAACTTGAAACGACTGCTCGTGGAGCGTATTGTGGTTCGATAGGAATCATTGGTGGCTCCATGTTGCTTAATGTAGCAATTCGAACTGCTGCGTTTCGTGGAACTGGTTCAACGAGTAATTTCCAAGGATCACTTACATATGGAACTGGATGTGGGATCGTTGCAGATTCTGTTGTATCGGAAGAGTGCGAAGAATCACATGTAAAAACAAATGTACTTCGATCGTCACCGTTTGTGCAGCATTAACCTGTATCGAAGTCCGATTCTGGTAATTCCCAACTATCGGCAATCGTGGTGTTCCCATCGCTTGCGACAATAATTATGCGGTTGCGCGAAATTGCTCACGCTGTTGAATCGCTACAGCGCGGGTAATTTGTTGTACAACAAACCTTCGATGAGATGGATTAAATGAAAAATCAAAAGCCATACCCATATAAGTAGACCCCCCAGCTTCGAGATGCCAGTGCATTTGCTTCGCTGTTACACAAAGTGGAGGAC
>JABHZL010000038.1 GCA_018656645.1 Phycisphaerae bacterium | reverse complement strand
GTTGTCAGCACATTCTCGTGTGATCGCAAGATCACGTATCGATACTGCGAAGTATCGGGTCGGTTTTACCCAAACTGTTCATCTTTCAAAGAGAAACAGGACCGTAAGTACAGCAAATACCTGTACTTACGGTTTTTTAATGCATTATGCACTAAATTGAAACATCACACATTTACCCATCTAAAGGGTCATCTGTGGTGTTCAGAGGGGCGTTTTTTGTGCATTCATCATAAGTGTACACTGCGTGAATGCTTATTCAATTAATCATTGTTTCTGCATCACTTGCGCAGACTCCACAACCAAACATTGTCATTTTTCTCGTTGACGATTTAGGGTGGCAGGATACGTCGGTTCCATTTCATTCGGAAACGACTCCATTTAATGAACGGTACAACACCCCAAATTTGGAAAAACTTGCAGCCAGCGCTACGAAGTACACAAATGCATATTCGGCAGGACCAGTGTGCACACCTTCTCGAACGAGTTTGCTCACTGGGCAATCGCCAGCAAGATCCCATATTACATACTGGACACTCTACAAAGATACTGATACGTCTAAAAATCATCCAACACTTTCGCCACCCAAATGGGATCTCGATGCGTTGCAACCGGGTGAAATCACCTTGCCATCGCTTTTGCAAGATGCTGGTTACCACACAATGCATGTTGGCAAAGCACATCTTGGTGCAGTTGATTCTCTTGGTGGAGATCCAACCAATCTTGGTTTTGATGTCAACGTTGCAGGTCACGGCGCAGGTGGTCCGGGAAGTTTTTATGGTACGCACCGTTTTATGGCAACTCGTGAAAAAATGGATTTCGATAACCACCAAATATGGGATGTGCCTGGCTTAGAAAAATATCATGATCAAGACATTTTTTTGTCTGAAGCACTCGCGATTGAAGCATGTAATGAGATAGACAAAGCAGTGAAAATTGGTAAACCATTCTTTTTGCATTTTGCTCCCTACGCAGTACACGCGCCACTGATGCCAAACCCGAAATATATTGAAAAGTACAAAGATATAGATGCCAGAGAAGCGGCCTATGCAACGATGATCGAAAGCGCAGACGCTGCTCTTGGAAGCGTGCTAAATAAACTCGACGAACTCGGAATCGAAGAGAACACCATCGTTATTTTTACTTCCGACAACGGTGGACTTTCAGCACATGCTCGGGGTGGCGAGCCACATACCCATAACGCTCCGCTCCGAAGTGGAAAGGGCTCCGCATACGAAGGAGGAATTCGAGTTCCACTCGTTGTGCAAGATTTAGGCAAGAAATCATCGGTGAATACATCGAATGTCATAACACATGATTTGTTCCCGACAATCATGAAGTATGCAGGGGCTAGCATTCCTGCAGACCACGTCATTGATGGAGTTTCACTAGATTCAATACATGAGCAGCGAGTAATTGGTTGGCATCAACCACACCAATGGGGCGCTCCTGGCCCAGGCATTGAACCTTTCACAGCAGTACGCCAAGGAAAATGGAAACTCATATTCTTCCATGACGGAGCACGCTATGAACTATACAATTTGGAAAAAGACATTGGCGAAACCAACAATCTTGTGATGGAAAAACCTTTGATTCTAAAAAAGTTAGAACGGCTACTCAAAGAGTGGGCGAAAGTGAGAAATGCTCAACCTTCAATATTGAAGGAGACTAGAAATCCAGTTCTTTGGAAAGCAGAGTAATGCCTTTGCTAGAGACGATGATGGTCTGGTTTTGATTACAATAGAAATATGAAAAATATGCTTCCATGTTTGTTGACGCTCGTGATGGTTTCCTCTTTGCAAGCGCAACTGCGTGTTGTCAATTACAACGTTGCAAAATTGCAGGGCAATCAGGAGGCTTTGAAACATGTGCTAGCTTCGGCTTCGGAAGATGATTTTAACGGGAAAGCACTGCATGTTTCTATTTTTCTATTCCAAGAGGTCTCACAGGGTAATGAGAAAAGTTTGCATCAACTACTTGGTGAAACGTATTCAAAAGGAACGTATACAAACCAGGGTGAATCAGGCGGTGCTCAAGCAATGTTTTACAAGTCGACGCAATTGATTGAACAGGTTGAATCACACAAAGATATTTTTACAGGGGCCACCCGTTACGCCGACCGCTGGGAACTTCGCGGTATTGGAGAAAACAAAGGCGTTTCTTTGTGGGTCTATAGTGCGCACCTGAAAGCTTCTCCTGGATCAAATAACAAAGATCAAAGATTGATCGGAGCAAAAGCTATACTTGAAGACATTACAACTCTTCCAGAACATGCAAATGTGCTTGTTGTTGGCGACATGAATTTTTATTCAAACAGAGAACCGGCATACGAAGCGTTTGTCGAAATACTTACAGATCCATTAGGAACTGAGGGATGGAAAAATGACGCGGTGAAACATACGCAGTCCCCCCGGAAAGTGAGAATGGGGGCGTTGATTCATGGCGGTTTAGATGACCGTTTTGATTTCCAGTTTATTAGTAAGTCATTGCAGGACGGTAAAGGTTTAGATATTATTGTGGGGTCGTATCATGCATTTGGGAATGACGGGAAGCATTATGACGAGGCTATTAATGAACAAGGTAAGCCCTTTTTCGACAACAATGAAGAATTAGCAAATGCCCTTCATGACGCATCAGATCACATTCCAGTCATTGCTGACTACGAGATCATCAAGAATAAGGCTGAAACACCTGCTGTTATCTCTGAGGAGCAATAAAAAAAACCTTTTAATTGGTTTTTTCGCAATCAGGGGCTACACTTTGCGTATAGGACTACCTGTGAAGAAGAGGTTTCTCATAATTTTGAACGGTCTTCTGTTGACCATGGCTATCAACGCATCCGCACTGGGACAAATCCGAGTGATGAGCTATAACACTGCTCAATTCAATGGAGATGCAAATGCAATGGCACAAGTATTACAGGCAGCGTCTGATGACGATAGCCATGGGTTTGCAACTCCTGTTTCAATATTTTTGTTTCAAGAAGTGGATGAAGCACTCCTTTCAACATTGCAAAATGTAGTTGGGCCTAATTACACGATGGCAACCTTTACAGATCAAAACGACAGTTCGTATGGCGGGGCACAAGCGATGTTCTACCTATCAACACAATTTGTAGAAAATACTTCCATGCATCATGATATTTTTACTGGTGCTGGTCGCCACGCTGATAGGTGGGCACTCAATGTATCAGCTTACTATGGAAAGAGGATATACGTGTATAGCATGCACCTTAAAGCATCGACTGGTTCTTCTAATCAAGAAATACGGAGGGCGGGGGCAGAAAATGTACGAGATGATATCGAAACATTACCAACAGGAAGCCATGTCATCGTTGCAGGGGATATGAACTTTTATTCTGTAAGTGAGCCAGCGTATAGTTGGTTTACAAATTCAGGTGTAGGGCAACTAATTGATCCGCTTGGCAATAGTGACTGGGGTGGCGGTTCGAATTCTTTGAAACATACGCAGTCCCCACTTTTAAATCAAAATGGTGGACTTATTGGTGGGGGATTGGATGACCGTTTCGATTTTCAATTTTTATCCTCATCGTTGTTCGATGGCGGCGGTTTTGATTTGATTGATGGCACACACAGAGCTCTTGGTAATGATGGCGATCACTATAATCAAGCAATAAATTCAGGAAATAATAATTATTTTCCTGGTGATGTCGCTAGAGGGAATGCGCTTGCAGATGAGCTTATAGATGCTTCAGATCACCTGCCACTGCTTGTGGATTATCAAGTTCCTGCGTTACTTGGCTTTGCAATGCAACCAGGTGCAGACCGTGTACTAGTTGGGGCAGATGTTAATGCTGCACTATCAGTTAGCAATGACGCACCCGTTGTTGTCACGCAAGGCGCAGATGTACTTCATGTAGATATTGAAGTTGTAGGTGATATGACTCAGAGTACTTCCGCTTCTATTCCTGCTCTTGCTGGTCCAGAAATTATATTACTACCGATTAACACAAGTGCTGCTGGGAATTGGAATGCTACTGCTACGTTAACATCGACGAGTCCTGAAACACAAACGACACCAGAAATTTTTGACCTTAGTGGTACCGTTATTGATCATGCAAATGCCTCGTTTTCTTTCACAACAGATGTAGACTGGTACACACATGATGTTTCTTTCGTAGCAAATTCAGGTGTACAGGAATTTACCGTTTGGATGTTCAATTATGGATACGATGGATCGCAATCTCTATTAGAAGTAGATAGTGTTTCTATTCCATCTCCACCAATTATGTATGAAGGTATGTCTGTAACGATGGTTGGTTCTATTCCATCATTAATTACTTTTAGTATTGATACCGACGGTTTAATTCCAAATGTATATACTTCTGTGATGCCTATAGAAATCTCCGATGAGAATTTGCCTGGAGAAAATGCAGATATTTCAATGCTTACGTTACGTGTTGACATTGTCTCTTCTGCATCCTGCATCGCGGATATTGCAGGCAACGATGGTATGGTAAATATCGAAGATTTACTCTTGCTGATCGCGGGTTGGGGTCAAACTGGCAATGTCGCTGATATTTCAGGTGTAGAAGGAATACCAGATGGAATTGTTGATATTGCTGATTTGCTTGCATTAATCGAGGCTTGGGGTCTCTGTCCATAAAAAAAAACCCGTAGTTACCTATTTTCTCTTTGTTTTATTCAGTTTTTGATCTATTCTAACCAATGGTGAAGAGAAATACACCGTGTGACGAACACGGACTAATTAGGAGAGAAAAATGAAAATTTCAATAACGTGCGCTTTAGGAGCAATCTTAGGTCTTTCGAGTCTTGCTATTGCAGGACCAAATGATGTTTGGTTGAATGAAATACATTATGACAACTCAGGTTCAGATGTTGATGAATTTATTGAGATCTCAGTAGGTTCTGCAATTACTCCAACGGACGTTGTTGTTCACCTGTATAACGGCAACAACGGAACCGAATACAAGACCCTAACCGTCGGACCACTCGGCGCGGATCTTGTTG
>JABHZL010000019.1 GCA_018656645.1 Phycisphaerae bacterium | reverse complement strand
CATGGAATTCAAAACGATTATTGAACCTTTTCGTATTCGTCAGGTGCAAGCGATTCGCTCTACGACTCGCGACGAACGAGTTACCGCACTTGAAAATGCCGGTAACAACGTCTTTCTTTTGAAAGCCGAAGATGTATTGATAGATTTGTTAACTGACTCTGGTACCGGCGCGATGTCCAACGAGCAGTGGGCTGGCATGATGCGAAGCGACGAGAGTTACGCGGGTGCTGATTCGTACTACCGTTTTAAAAAAGCTGTCAAAGACATCACGGGTTTTAAACATATTATTCCTACGCACCAAGGTCGCGCCGCCGAACGGATTTTGTTTGGCGCAGCAGTTGAAGAGGGGCAAGTTGTTCCAAACAACACGCACTTTGACACAACGCGTGCCAATATTGAATGTCGTGGAGCAACCGCCGTTGATATTCCCACCCCCGGAAGTAGTGATACGCAAAGTATTGCACCGTTCAAAGGGAATATGGACATTGACGAGTTGAAAATAGTACTAGATCAGTGGCCAGACAAAGTTCCGATGGTAATAATGACAATTACCAATAACTCAAATGGCGGGCAACCAGTAAGTTTAGAAAACATGCGCGCCGCAAGCAAACTTTGCAAAGATCGCGGCGTTCCATTCTTTATTGATGCGTGCCGATTTGCAGAGAACTCATGGTTTATTAAGTTGAGAGAAGAAGGCAACGAAGATCGGACTCCGATTGATATTGCACGCGAAATTTTTTCACTTGCAGACGGCGCAACAATGAGCGCAAAGAAAGATGGCATGGCGAACATGGGCGGTTTTCTTGCATTAAATGATGACGTACTTGCTGAGCAGTGCCGTTCAATGTTGATTTTGACAGAGGGGTTTCCAACGTATGGGGGGCTCGCCGGATACGACCTAGAATCAGTTGCAATTGGTTTATACGAAGCATTGCGTGAAGATTACTTAGCGTATCGAATTCGCACAGTCGCATATGTAGGAGAACGGCTCACAGAAATGGGGATTCCCATTTTGCAACCGCCGGGCGGTCACGCTATTTATCTCGACGCAAAGGCGTGGTTATCGCACATTCCCCAAGAAGAGTACCCTGGCTGGGCACTAGCAAATGTTTTGTATCGCGAGGGTGGAATCCGAGCAAGTGAAATTGGTAGCGTGATGTTTGGGCAACAGCCAGATGGCAGCGAAAAGTTTGCCGACAAAGAGTTGGTTCGGCTTGCGTTCCCAAGGCGTGTCTACACTCAAAGCCACGTTGATTATGTTGTTGAGGTTTTGGAACACATCAACACCATGAAAGATTCCATTAGTGGCGTTCGCATCACGAAACAGCCCGCCACCCTTCGCCATTTCACCGCCGAGTTTGAAACAGTAGAGTAGTTAGACTTCTGATAAGGGCATATCAGTTTCAATACGGTTCGTGTTTTGTGGCAACTCCACTTCGTGCATGCCTGCGATGCCCACGTCGGCCATTCTTCTTCGAACAGTTGCCGCGTTGAACATTGTTGTTTCCATATCACCAACTAGCGCTTGCAAATTCATCGCTATCTGACCTTCGGGCTGCGAATCGCCAAGTGGTTGGATCGCTTTCTCAAATGTTTGTAATACATTGTTGCAATTTTCAAACGTACCCGCTTTTTCTGCCCACGTTGCGGCAGGGATAAATACATCCGCTCGCTGTGTTAGTTTGTTGGGAAGCGTGTCTATAAGAACAAGCGTTTGGTTCTCAGAAATTTCTGGGGTGTCCCACGATTCAGGATAATTCCCAGTGACAACAACCGTATCTGCTTTAGAAACACGGGTTTTCCACTCGTCGTATGTAAGAGCGCCGCCAAGTGCCCGTTGAACACCCCGTGCATTCGGCGCTTTTTCTGATCGAACCGTAAAACCACTTGGGAACGTTGTGTCTTCTCCAACAATTGGAACAGGTCCAAGCCCAACGATTGCTTCTTCATCAATCGATCGAACAAGTTGACCTAAAAGCCACGCGTCTTCGCAGCTAAGCATTGGGCTTACAAGCAGTGCAATTTTTTTTGCTTGCTGAAGTTTGTCCGAAGCAACAAGTTCTGCGTCTTCGTCCATTTCGGTAATGCGTGTTTCGTCGTGCACAAACTTCCAACCATAACGAACTTCGTCTGTAATCCAGAACTGATTTATTTCGCGATGTTGGCGAGGCTTAACTCTATAAATGCTACCCTCAGTGTGTTCTATATTTATATTATCGCCACTTGCAGTAAGCGGGTCGATCGACGGGACTTTGTCTAAAAACCAAACACGCTGTTGGAACATAAAATCTTTGTCAAGAAATGCCCCAACTGGGCAAATGTCAACAACGTTACCGCTCAATTCATTATTGAGTCCCTCGCCCGGAAATACGTCTATACATTCTTTTGCCCCTCGGCCATCAATATAAAGTTCTGAAGTGCCGGTGATCTCATTCGCAAATCGCACGCAACGAGTACACATAATGCAACGGTCACCATACAACATGACGTTATCGCCAACATCTTTCTTTGATTGCGTAATTTTTTCAGTATCGCAACGCCGTTCACCTCTACCGTATTCGTAGGCATAATCTTGCAAATCGCACTCACCAGCCTGATCGCACACCGGACAATCGATTGGGTGATTGCTGAGCAAAAACTCCATGACTGCTTTTTGGTTTGCAGTTGCTTTTGGAGAAGATGTATAGACAACGTTATTGTCGCCCGCTGGTGTTTGGCAAGTTGGCAACAACTTGGGCATTGGCTCAAGCTTGTTTTCATTTCGGGGGTTGGGTGCCCACACTTCCGCCAAACAGATGCGGCAACTCGCTACAACGCTCAGTGATGGGTGATAGCAATAATGAGGAATTGCAATCCCGTTGGCATAGGCAACATCGAGAATCGTTTGTCCCTGTTCAAATTCTAGGGGCTTTCCATCTATCGTAATCGTAGGCATAGGTCGCGTATTGTAACAATTGACCACAGTTCAGCTTGACTGCGGGTCAACTTGACTCACGGTCGATTGGGAAGTTTGGTATAGCAAGTAAATACTATGGACCCGTTTTCATGTGTGATGTGTTGCACAACAACCCTTCGATCATCTAACAATGGGATTTCTGCCTTAGCATCCGAGAGTTTCGCGTGTAATTTTGCGATTTGGTTATCGAACAGTGCTATTGGGAGTGGAAGTTTTCCAAGTCGAATTGCAATTGGCTCAAACTTGAACTCGCCACTATCAACCCACACCCACCATTTGATTCCTAATGGCCGAGGAGACCCCTCTGAAATTTCAACATTTGCATACGTCCATATTCCGGTGTCAGTCACATGAACTTGCGGGCCATGTATTTCTGGCGGCATCTCAATTTCTTGATCGTGTGTTAGCCAACCCTCAAGCCTCCCAGAGAGCCAAGCGTTCATTGCTTTGTCGCCAAGACGAATACGCCACATTTCATCTTCGGGTCGGATTTTGTGAAGTTCTTCGTTGAAACGATACTCTGCTCGGTCGGCAAGTTTTGCAACAGATGGATCAGAATAATCTGGTGGTACATACCAGGTTGGTGATTGAAGGCTTACCCAAACAAGGACCCCAACAACACCTGCGAGAACTGCGATAGCAACTATAAAACTAAGAAATAAGCGTTTCACGAATGCTTAGCGTACAGTCTTTGGCATCTTGCGTAAAAGAGACAAAATCCCAACATTCACAACAATGAATAACACGCCCGCGATTGGGAACATGCTTGACAATAGCGTTTCAGCAGGAAGTGCAACCACGCTCACCACCCACGCCCCGCCCAATACACCGATTGCATAGCCAGCTTGCCCAGCTGTTTGAAGTGATCCAAAAACAAGGTTGGATGCATTTGGTCGAACAGCCACAGAAAAAGCCGAAGGCATGAGACCCGCCGCGCCAGCGCCGTAGATTAGTAAGCAGGGAGGAAGGACAACGATGGGTGGCAACCAGGCCATTAGTCCCAAACACGCAAGCGCTACTCCACAAAAAATTGAGGATACAAATCTTATTTTTTCACCCCCGTAGCGGTCAGCAAGCAACCCTGCTGGTGCTGAAAAGAAGGCAAGAGCAAGGAACATCCCGCCAAGAGCAATGCCAAGCGTCATTTTCCCTACGTTGAATCCAGAAGTGAGCAAAAGCGGTAGAGATGTTGATACAAGTGCAGAGAGGCCACGATCAATTGCCAAGAATCCAGCACCAAGCCATTCTCGCGGAATCAAAGGGCAGCTATGTGGCTCTGGAAATGGAGAAGTCGGCAAGTTGTCGACTGTTCGGCGCAATATCGCGACAATTGGAGCAAGAAGGAGCATAATGATGGCGCCTATCCAAAGTACGCCTATTGGCGATTCCCTTCCAATTGCTCCGCCAAAACCCACACCAATTGCCAAAGCGACCATCATGACGGTAAAGCCACCACCCATTCGCCCGCCATATCGTTCGTATTTACCAGCACCAGCAATCAGCCGGAAGGGGATTGCAAGCAACATCAAATCGGCCCCACCCTCAAAGCACCGGAACGCCAACATCGCCCACCAAGAGGTAGAAAGCGCCATTCCTGCCATCATAAGGGCGGAAAACACAGCAGAGGCGAAAAGCATAGAAGATGACGAAAACCGCCTTTTCAGGAGTGCAAGCATGCCGATTGCAAAAACAGCACCAAGCAAATTCACTGCCATCAATAAATGTGCCTCGCCCTCAGAAACCCCAAATCGCCCCACTGTTACATCATGTAACACGGGCACGATCATCGCATCTGGAATTGCCGCAAGCCCAAGCAACAAACACCCGACAACAAGCGGGTTTTTGTTTTGATTTTGCGGGATATTGTCGATGGCTTTCACGATCGCGTATATTGACCCGCGGCCAACCTGACCCGTGGTCAAGCCGACCGCGGGTCAAATTTTTAGTCGGTAACGCTGACGAGTTCAACGTCAAACACGAGGGTCGCGCCACCAGGAATCACGGGCGGCATGCCATTTGGGCCATATCCAAGGTTTGATGGGATAATAAGTTTGCGTTTACCGCCAACCTTCATGGAGCCAACACCTTCTGTCCAACCGGCAATAACGCCATTGAGTGGAAATGAGATTGTTTGGCCACGATCAACACTACTGTCAAACTTCGTGCCATCGTTTAACCAGCCGGTGTAGTGCACTTCAACAGTGCTCGATGCACCTGCAGGTTGTGGGCCGTTGCCCTCTGTCATGTCATACCAAGAAAGACCACTTTCGCTGGTCGCCGCTTCGCCTGTTACAGAATCGCCGGGTAATTGTTCCATGGGGGGTACCTTTGCATAGTCAATGATGTCTAACAATTCGACATCGAAAATAAGAGTTGAGTCCGGTGGAATACTAGGTCGTCCACGCGAACCATACGCTAACGGAGCCGGAATTCTGAATTTTCGTTTTTCCCCAACGCACATTTTGCTCACGCCTTCTGTCCAGCCGGGAATAACTCTATTTAATGGGAACGTTGCTGGTTGCCCACGATCAACGCTGCTGTCAAACATGGTGCCATCTTCGAGCCAACCAGAATAATGAACCTTGACAATATCTGTCTTTCGTGGTGTCACATCACCTTCCACGCGTTGAATCACCCACCATTCCAAACCACTTTCAGATTGCTCGGGAGCATCAAATACTTCTTCGCCTGGAACATCAATCGCAACTCTGGTTTCAGCTTCTAGACCGAGAGATTCTAGAAATGCGTCCATGCTTGGCTCGCGGCCAAGATATGCGCGCACCAAATCAAGACTATCCTCTGTTCCACCTTTTGACAAAATCTTGTCTCGATAATACGCTCCAGCTTCTGGACTCAACATGCCGAGTTCTTGAAACCGTTGGAACATGTCTTGTGCATATACAAGTGACCACATGTAACCGTAATATCCCGCTTGGTACCCAGTCAAGTGTCCAAAACTACCTTGGAAATGTGAACCTGGTGTATGGGGATACATCCTCGTCAAGTCGTGCACGTCATATCCAACCTGCGTAGTATCAACAACCCCATCCTCGTCGGTGTGATACGCCTGATCAACCATACCTAAGAATATTTGACCTTCGGTTTTAATGCCGCTTTGTAAATTTTTCGCAGCGATCATGCCTTCAATGAGTTCGCTTGGCATCGGTTCGCCTGTTTCATAATGTTTTGCAAAGAGAGAAAGAGTTTCGGGAGTCCACACCCATTCTTCAAACATTTGTGATGGCGCTTCAACAAAATCGCGCTCAACACTTGTTCCTGCAAAACCAGCTATTTCTGCTTCGCTCAGCAACGTGTGCAAACAGTGCCCAAACTCATGAAAAAACGTTTCCGCTTCATCGTGTGTCATCAAGGATGGTTTGTCCGCTGTAGGTTTTGTAAAGTTACACACAAGTGCAGCAATTGGAAGTTGCACTGTTCCGTCTGCCCAAACCTTGTGTTGTACTAGTCCCCACTGCGCCGCGTGTGAATATTTATTGTCGCGTGGGTGCAAGTCAATATAAAATTCACCAAGTTGTTTATCTGTACTTGTATCCCACACTTCAAACAGTCGAACGTCGTCGTGCCAGAGGGGCGTGCCACGCTCGTTTGCCTGATCAGTAACTTCTCGGTACTTGATACCGTACAAATTTTGTGTAATTTCAAACAGCCCATCCATCACGTTTTGCAGGGGCAAATACTCTTGTACTTTTTGTGAATCAACCGCGTACTTGTCGTTCTTAATTTTTTCGTAGTAATAACTAAAGTCATAAGGATAAAAATCTGCTGTTGGGTCTCCGAGATCTTCTCGCTTTGCCGCGAGGAGTTCCGCCCAATCTTTTTCTGCTTTTTTACGTACAACCGGCCGCAGTTTTTCGTAAAATTCCGCGACTGTCGCGGCGTTTTTTGACATCTTGGTTTCGGTTTCATAATCTGCTGTTGTCGCATACCCAAGCAAATCAGACGCTTCATCTCGCAGTTTGATGATCCGTTCGAGAATTTCAACGTTTTCTAATCCTGCTCGTTTGGAATATGCAAACCTAACATTCTTTCTTGTTTCTGCAACCGAACAGTAGTCCAAAATTGGTCCAAAGGTTGGATAGTCAAGTGTAACTTGATAATTTTCATCAACTACGTCAATGCCATCGATTACATCTTGGGGCACTCCTTCAAGATCACCGAGTGGAATTGGAACAATTGTTTTGTCTTCTCTAATGTTTGTATCAAATTCAATCGTCAGTGTGCCAAGTTTTTTTTGGATCGTTTTTAGTTTTTCACGGTCTTCTTCTGAAAGTGACATGCCGCTTCGACGATAATCTCGCATCGTGTGTTCTAGCATGCGTGCCTTTTCGCCTGAAAGTTCTGGGTTTGTGTCGGCATATGTTTTTATAGCGTTGTACAAATCTACATTTGTTGCAAAATCAATTGACCAGTTAGACCAAAGTCGTGCTGCTCCCAGCGCGGCTTCACGGATGTCTGCGTCACTGTGTACATAGGCCATAAACGCTGGCATGTTTGACGCACCATCAAGGCGAACCATCATGTCATCAAGTGCCCCAACCGTATTTTCAAATGTTCTTTCATCATCTGGAACAGCAATGATTGCTGCAATTTCAATATCCGCGTTTGCAAATGCCGTTTCAACGGTTGTTTTTAATTCTTCAGGAGTTTGTGGAATTGGGCGATCACCGAGAAAGTTAGATGTGATCAATAGTACTGTTGTTAAAAACATGAGTGTTCCTTTATTTGAGCAACGTAGTGTATAAGGAAACAGGGCTCACAACGTAAGCTGTGTGCCCTGTGTTTTGTGTGTTTTAGCGTGTTATACCACTGCGGCTGCCATTGATTCTGCCTTGGCTTTGGCATCTGCAAGTGTACCCACATACATAAATGCTGATTCAGGAAGATCGTCTCCCTCGCCATCACAAAGTCGTTCGAATGAATCAATTGTTTCTTCGAGTGAAGAGTTCACGCCTGGAAAGCCTGTAAATTGTTCTGCCACGTGGAATGGTTGGCTGAGGAAGCGTTCAATTCGGCGTGCTCTTGCAACAGTCAATTTGTCATCTTCAGACAATTCGTCAACACCGAGAATCGCAATGATGTCTTGTAGGTCAGCATATCGTTGCAAAATTGTTTGTACGCGACGAGAAACATCGTAGTGATGTTGCCCAACAACTTGTGGGTCAAGAATTCGTGAGGAGGATGCAATTGGGTCAATCGCAGGATAAATACCCTTCTCCGCAATCTTTCGTTCAAGAACAACAAACGCGTCCAAGTGAGCAAAAGTTGTTGCAGGCGCAGGGTCAGTTAAGTCATCTGCGGGAACGTAAATTGCTTGCACAGAAGTAATCGCGCCTTGGTTTGTTGATGTAATTCGTTCTTGTAATTCACCCATTTCTGTTGAAAGAGTGGGTTGATAACCCACGGCAGAAGGCATGCGGCCAAGAAGTGCGGACACTTCTGAACCTGCTTGTGTGAAACGGAACACGTTGTCTACGAAAATGAGTGTTTCTTTACCAGAAGAATCGCGGAAATTTTCTGCCATTGTGAGCGCAGAAAGAGCAACACGAAGGCGTGCGCCTGGTGGTTCGTTCATTTGACCGAAGACCATCGCTACTTTATCAAGAACTGAAACGGTTTCGCCTTCAGCATTTGTGAATTGTGCTTCTTGCATTTCAAGCCAAAGGTCGTTGCCTTCGCGTGTTCGTTCGCCAACACCGGCAAATACTGAATAGCCGTCAAAGTCACGAGCAACACGAGCAATCATTTCCTGAATAATCACTGTTTTACCCACACCTGCACCGCCAAACAAACCAATTTTACCACCACGAACAAATGGGCAAAGAAGGTCTACAACCTTGATTCCTGTTTCAAGAATCTCAGAGTTTGGGTTAAGGTCTGAAATGTTTGGGGGAGAAGCGTGAATTGGCATGCGTTTCTCATGCGCAACTGGTCCACGTTCATCAACTGGATCGCCAAACAGGTTGAACACTCGACCGAGCACGCCTTCGCCAACTGGAACAGTAACTGGAGCACCTGTATCATCACATGTTTGACCACGACGTAGACCGTCGGTACTACCAAGCGAAACGCATCGAACACGCCCGCCACCCAAGTGCTTGTTAACTTCGCCAACGAGTTTCGTTTTTTCACCAGCATTGTCTACATCGACTTCAACAGCGTTGTAGATTTTTGGCAAACCATCAAGTGGAAATTGAGCATCGAAAGTCGAACCGATGACTTGTGTAATTGTTCCTGTTGTGGACATGATTAATTCCGTTTTTCCAATAAATTTGGGTGTTATATGAGAGAGGCAGAAACGCCTGAGAAACCGCGTAGGATAGTCGTTTTTTCGTGTTTTGCCAAGCGGTTTCTGGCACTAGGGTCTCCCCGAGGGGCACCGTAGTACCAGGCACCGAGTGGGTGCGGTATACTTCGCCGCCTATGAAGTTTGATCTTGTAGATATGGTGCTCGAACAAGAAGCTGGGCGCATTGTGACCATCAAGCAGGTCACACTCGCTGAGGAATATCTCGCCGATCATTTTCCGAGTTTTCCGATTCTTCCGGGAGTTCTTATGCTTGAAGCGATGGTACAAGCGGCTTCGAAATTGCTCGCGCCCAGTGGAGAGCGGCTCGTCCTTGGAGAGGTCAAAGCTGTAAAATACGGGGCAATGGTCCGCCCAGGAGATTCTCTCAGGGTGGAGGTAACAGCAGGTGCAACGAAAGAGGATGGCACCACCCCTTGTAAAGGCAGTGGAACTGTTCTTCGAAGAGACAGTAGTGAGACGATGACAGCAGTGGCAGGACGCTTTACCATGCGACCTGCTCGAATTGAATAAACACGAAACAGGAGACGGTAATGAACCGCGACGATATTTTCTCAAAAATCCAAGAAGTTCTTGATGATGCCCTCGGTGTAGATGAAGACGAAGTGACCTCAGAAGCGAGCCTTACTGCAGATCTCGGTGCTGAATCCATCGATTTCCTTGACATTGTGTTTCGAATCGAAAAAACATTTGATGTCAAAATTTCTCAAGGCGAACTATTTCCAGAAAACCTTGCAGATAATGCCGAATGGGTCGCAGACGGCAAGTTGACTAACACGGGCCTAGAAATGCTCAAGGGTCGCATGGCACATGTTGATTTTGCTGCATTTGAAAGTGGAGATAGATCCATCTCAAAGCTTGGTGATGCAATTACAGTCGATTCCCTCGTCAATTTTGTTGAAATTAAACTCGCTGGATAACCTTACATGCGTTGGTTGTGGATAGATCGAATCATTGATCACGAACCGAATAGGCGGCTCGTCGCAATCAAAAACGTATCGCTTGCAGAGGAACACCTCCATGATTACATCGTGGATGGTCAGGTTGTAATGCCTGCTTCGTTACTTATCGAGGGGATGGCGCAAACCGCCGGCATTCTTGTCGGAACCACTTCAAATTTCAAAGAAAAGGTCATTTTGGCTAAAATTACCAAAGCTGTATTCGACCGCGATGTAACCGCTGGTGACACCGTTCGGTACGACGCAACAATCGATCGAATCGATGAGGGCGGGGCGGCAACGACAGGAACCCTAGATAGACGAGTCGCTGGCGGGGATGCGTGGGAGCGGATCGGTCGTATTGAGTTGATGTTTAGCCATATCGATAACAACATGGCAGGAACTGAATTTCCTGAACACAATTTTGTATTCTCAGACAATTTTAAAATGATCTTAGATGCCGCAGGGCTTGGTGAGTACGTTTGCAATTCTGAGGGAACGTGATATAATTACATGTCGCGATATTTCCATATATTTAACACAACAAGGAGGCACCCGTGCCAAGGCTAAACAACATCGATCCTACAACAGGCACCTGCGCTGGCGCTGACCTGCTTAATGGTCCACTCAAGGCAAAGCAAATCAACATTTACAAAGGTTTAGCTGCCCACCCGACTCTATTTGAAGCATTTATGGCTTGGGGAAAGGGCTCAAAAGCAGGCGGATTGACACCAAGTGAGGGCGAAGTTGTCCAGCTACTCGCTGCTGAAAAATTCCACTGTGCATACTGCACTGCTGCCCACACGAAGATTGCTAGTGGCATGGGGCTTAGCGATGACGATTGTGCAAATATTCGGCGAAGAACCTCTGATGACCCCAAAACCCAAGCATTGATCAATTTCACTGCTGAATCACTTGACACATTTGGTAATGTCAGCGATGAAACGCTCGCAGCATTCATGGATGCTGGATTCAACACTGAAGCTGCAATTGAAGTTGCTGCAGGCATCTCTATTATGACTTTTACGAGTTATTACAACCACATCAATGACACAGTTGTTGATTTCCCAGAACCTACCACCGTCTAATTTATGACCATTTGAAAAAATAGGCTCCTCGCTGCTAAGCGAGGAGCCTGTTTTCGTATGATCGACTGGAGGATCGATCAAGGAGAGGAGTGTCCCGCCAATGCGGGCTCTAAGTAGGAGGAGAGAAAAGAGAGCAATTTGTTGTTCACAAGAACAGTCGAATATCTCTACGGTGTTTGCAAGTCTTTGGACAAAGAAAATACTGTTCTCGGTTTCGAGAGGTTGGTTTGTAACGGTTGTGTCAATTACGCCGTACAATCGCGACTATGAAAGAGCATGTAGCCATGTACGCTGGGTCCTTCGATCCCATCACATCTGGACATTTAGACGTTGTCGCACGATCAAGACACCTTTTTGACCGAATTGTTGTTGGTATTGGGTTCAACCCAGACAAAGAAGCGCTCTTCCCTGTTGAAGAGCGGGTTTCAATGGCTACCACACTCATTGATGAAGTGATAGCACAAGACCCAGATGCTGCCCACGTTTCTGTTGAGCGATACTCAGGACTTACTGTTGATTTTGCCAAGAAAGCCGGTGCTTCTGCGCTTGTCCGCGGTATTCGGAACGTCACCGATCTCGCCACCGAAACACAACTTGCTATTACAAATCGGCAGGTTGCAGATATTGAAACCGTGTTTGTCGTAACGGGTGAAGCATACGCTTTTACATCATCAAGTTTAATTCGACAAATTGCTGCACTTGGGGGAGATCTTGACAGACTAAAAGGAATCATTCCACCACTTGTGATCGAACGGCTCAAAGTACTACAAGCCGACCCGAATGGTTTACTCAAGGCAATGGCAAATGATGCGAACATGGAGTAATTAATGGATTGGAGAATAGCCTCCATTGGGACACTTTCGTGTCACCCTCTTTGGAACGAACGTGGAGACCACAGGGTTGGGCACGCAACAACGACTGTCATTAAAACCAGCGGCGAAATTATTCTTGTGGATCCATCGCTCCCTCCAACATTAATGGAGGCAAGACTTCAAGAAAGGTGGGGGTTGAAACTCTCAGACATAACGCAAGTGTTTCTCACCAGTTTTGATCCAGATCGCAGAAGAACACTTTCTGGAGTTGAACATGCAAACTGGATCATGCATGAACCCGAAATTCAATCTGCCGCAGCAGCGATTCAGGATGAAATCAGGCGAGCAGAAAATGATCCCAGTGTTGTCAACATTCTCAAAGAACACTTGGGGTTGCTTGGAAATTTCGCTTCGCCTGACGACAATCCTTTTCCACTTGTCGACTTATTTCCAATTCCAGGATTCACACCCGGCAGTTGCGGACTACTGTTACCGCTTCCAAACAAGACTGTTTTGATTACAGGTGACACTGTTGCAACATCCGAACATCTTGAACAGGGCTCCGTACTTCAAAACTGTGCGAATATTGAATTGACAAAAGAGTCGCTTGTTGAATGTATTGAAATCGCAGATATTATTATTCCCGGAAGAGACAACGCCGTCCTCAACCCTACTCGATCCTAATGATTTTCATGCACGCCTTACTTCTTGCCACAATAGTACAAACGTCAACACCTACAGATATAGAGTTTCAAACCGCCGCAGCGGCTGGGCAAAAAGTAGTGCGGTTACAACACGCACTGCCACTTGTAAATCAAGTTGTCCTTGTTCCTGACGAAGCAACGTATCTTGATGAACTTTCAAAATGGTCGGCTGAGGCAAGGTGGCCGGTATTGTTCGATGACAATCGTTTTGCTCCAATGTTTATCAGAAAATTTCGTCCACAAAAAGTGTGGCGAAGACCTTCTATTGGCCAGCCTGTCGAAGACTTTAAAACAACATCGAGGCAAGTCGTTGCAAAAGCGTGGGGAGGAACAGCTTCGCCAAACATTGCATTCGCTGACAATGAACTCGAACCAATTGGTCTTGTGATCACCAACAAAGATGACCCTGCAAGAGTTGCTGCCGTTGCGCTTGCCGCTGGAAGGGGACAGCGACTTCGGTTTGTTGAAAAGTGGGGAGAAGAGCAGGTTATGTGGAGTGAAAGCGATTCCACCCAGCGAATGGAAAAGGTGCAAACACTTGTTCAAGAAACAAATGACGAGATCGTGACAATCACAGTTTGTATGTCCATGTCTCCAAGAGCACACTACGCGCGTGCAAAAGAAAATCCAGTAGCAACAACCGATCTACTTGGCCGCGACAAAGAAGGCGTGCGATTTGCGTGGTGCGGTTGGGTTTTTGGGTCACAAAAATCCAGTGCATATATCGCTGCCTGTAGCCTCTTCCTTCCCCGAACGAATTATTGGTTTTGTAATACCTACCCAGATAGTGGTGTTTGGAAGCAATACGGTATTGGTAACCTAGAAGAAGTTTTACCAAAACTTGACATTACACTCACAACCACTGACGGGACGCTTGAGTCTCTATATAAAGTTGACAACGGCGGTGTCGATGAAGATGTTATTTTTTTTACGTCCAAGGGAAACCAAGATTTTCTTGAACTTGCTGACGGGCGCATTGCACCAACTTGGTTACCCGTTCTAAACACACCGGCTGCACTTTATTTTTTACACAGTTGGTCACTAAAAAAACCATCTAACAGAGTGACTGTTGGTGGAACGTGGTTAGATCGCGGCGTGTATGCCTATGTTGGGTCATCTCACGAACCGGTGTTGCAAGCTTTTGTTCCACCAATGGAAGTGGTACGTAGAACAATGAATTTTGTTCCTTTTTTAATTGCATCGAGATGGTTCGCGGGCCAAGGCATTCATTCTAATTCTTGGAGACTCAACACGATTGGTGACCCGCTCATGGTTTGTGGTCCAGGTCCGACAACCAACAGAAGACGGGTTGATGCAATCGGCAGACCAAACTGCACAGATGTTGTTGCAGAAGCAAAACTGTTTTTAATGCAAGCAAAAGAAAATCCGAGCGACGCTTCATTTGCAAAAGCGATTGAATTGGTTTCGCTTCTTGGAAGAAATAAAATTGTTATACAACTTTGGCATGCAGCAAACGGGCGGGGTGTTGCGGGAAAACTTACCGCCAAAAGCGCTTTGGCAACACTCTTTAGAGCACAAGCTGTCGATGCATTCTTATGGGCGTATCGACTACTAGAAACACCAAACCGACACGAACAGGACATGCTGTGGCAACTTGCGTCACTGTTTCCAGAATCTGCAATCTCACTCCTGATTGATAATATTCGTGGTGTCTATGCGTGTGATGACATCCGATTGATTGCACCGATAGTTAAAAAAAACCGGGGCAAACAGGGCATTTTGTCTATCATTAACACCTACTTGCCAAAAGCGAGAGGTAGAAACGAACGTGAACTCAAACGGATGCTCAAAGAATATGGTGGATAAACAACAACCTGCAGTTCTCATTATTAGGGATGGCTGGGGACAAAACCCTGATCCGACAATGAATGCGTTCAACGCTATTCTGCAAGCCAACACTCCTTTTGCAGATTCTCTCTTTACCGAGTGGCCAACAACTTTGATTGGAACTTCTGGTTTGCAAGTTGGTTTGCCAGATGAAACAATGGGGAACAGTGAGGTTGGACATCAAAATATTGGGGCGGGCAGAATTGTTCCACAAGAACTTGTTCGACTGAATCTGGCTATGAGGGATGGGTTATTCAAAACAAATGATGTTTTAAAAAAAGCGTTTGAACGTGGCTGCGGTGACCACTCGCTACATATTGTTGGGTTAGTAAGCGATGGCAAGGTGCACAGTGATATCAACCACCTCTTTGCGCTGCTAGATGCATCCCCAAAAGAGTGCACTGTTTTTATTCATGTCATTACAGACGGTCGTGACTGTTCACCAACAACCGGTCTTGGCTTTGTAGAGAGTGTTGAAGAAAAAATTACAGGTACGAATGCAAGAATTGCTTCAATTATGGGTAGATATTATGCAATGGATCGAGACAACAGGTGGAACCGTGTTGCCCTTGCGTTTGAAACAATGACAAGCAATTCAAAGTCATCCACCTCACCGGTCAATGCTGTTCGGGAATATTACGAGAACCCAACTGAAACACAAATGTCAGGCGACGAGTTTGTGTCTCCAACACAAATTGTAGATGCCAACAACGAGCCCGTCGGTTTGGTGCAAGATGGCGATGCGGTTATTTTCTTTAATTATCGCGGTGACAGACCGCGAGAATTATCACGAGCGTTTGTTCTTGATGATGATGCGTGGAGCGATGTAGACGGGGGCGGATTTGACAGGGGGAAACAATACAGCGATTTATATTTTGTCACGATGACAAACTATGAATCCGATTTACCTGTCTCTGCCGTTGCGTTTGACAAACCAAAACCTATGAAAAACATATTAGGCGGGGTTATCGAAAAACAAGGTTTAACGCAATTCCGCTGCGCAGAAACAGAAAAATTCCCACACGTCACTTTCTTTTTTAATGATTATCGTGAAGAACCTTTTGTTGGTGAATCAAGATTACTTGTTCCAAGCCCAACAGATGTCTCAACGTATGATCAAAAACCCGAAATGTCTGCAGAAGGAGTTTGCGTGGGTGTCCTTGAACAACTTGCAAGTGATAATTGCCCTGCGCTGATTGTTGTGAATTTTGCAAATGGAGATATGGTTGGGCACACCGGTAATCTTCCTGCAATTATTCGGGCGGTGGAAGTTGTTGACGAGTGCACAAAAAGAATCACAGAAGCAACTCTTGCAATGGGCGGTTCGCTGCTCATCACCGCAGATCATGGAAACGCAGAGCGTACGTGGAACACAAAAACAAACGGACCTGACACTGCGCACACAACCTATGATGTACCCTTACACATTGTTGGAGATCGGTGGAAAGGCAAAGAAATACGCGAAGGTGGAATTCTTGCAGATATAGCGCCAACACTGCTTACTTTTTTAGATGTTGCAAAACCCGACGAAATGAGTGGAAAGAGCTTGGTGTAATTCAAGCAACCGTTTTGCAAACTTGAAGTGCCAACAACTCAACGCCTCTTCGTGGGTCAAGATTCCCTGAACGCATTTTTGCATCCATCGCAACTGCATCTGTAAACAAGTCGGCAAGTTCTTTTGGCTTGCGTCGCTTGGCAACGCTAATCACTTTGTCCCCACCGTTTCCAAACAATTTAAGTGATCGCCGAATATCCCCGGCAGTTGCGCCTGTTGCGTGCATCGCGGAGGCGGCGGCGAGGCGGCGAGAAAGATCGACAACTGACCACACCAACAACTCTCTTGGTTGTCTTGAAATGTCTATGAGTTCACCAATTTTTGTCATCACTGCTCCGGAATTACCTGAGAGCAAAATCGATTGAATTTCCCACGCCTGTTCTTCTCTACTGAGCCCAACCATTTCAACAACATCTTCATAAGAAATTGAGGTTTCGGGCGCGACGCTTGCAGCAAGTTTTCCAAGCTCTCCGTCAAGCCTAGTAAGTACAGTGCCAATTCGTTTAACAAGCAGCTGCGCCGCTCTTGAATCGAGTTCACATCCGTGTTCTTTTCCACTACGACCGATACACCACCGAACAGAATCGTGTTCGTTGAGTTCTTGCAGTTTGAACACAAGACCATTTTTATGTACGATTTTGTCAAGATTCCCCTTTCTCCACGTAGTTGCGCGGAGCAGAAGGGTTGCAGAGTCAACAGGTGCGTCTGCGTACCGTTCCAACACCTTACGAGTTGACGTGGTTCCTGTATCTTTTGCAGCAAGAAACGAGTCGGCATGATCAACAATCACAAGCTTGTGCCGCATGAGCATGTCATACGTTCTCAGTTCATCAAGGACCGTCGCCAAATCAACCGTATCGCCATCAAATACCACGCGGTCAACATCTCCGTGTGCCTCTTTCAGCGTTTCTTCAAGATCTGAGGAATATCTCGTCATCAAAAAGGAGTCTTTCCCGTGCAGGATGACCACTCTCATTTTCGCATCAAATTTTGGCTGACCTGCCATCCACACATCATAGTGAACATGTCCGAAGTTGTGCCAGATCCGTTTTTATGGTTCCAAAAATCCTATCTGGTACAGTGGTGTCGGTATGTTGGTGTTAGAAGTCATAGACGGCCCAGATTTAGGAAGTACTTTTCCATTGCCTCAAGGGGAACCGCAACTCATTGGTCGCTCCTCCGAATCTTTGCCATTAACTGATCCTACGGTAAGTAGAAGGCATGCCGAATTAACACCAGACGGCAACAAGTGGTTTCTCAGAGACCTTGATTCTTCTAATGGCACTTTTCTAAATGGCAGAAGGCTTGTAGACAGAGTTGCACTACGATCAAGTGACGAGGTTGGTTGTGGCTCAACGCTCTTTCTCGTCACCGAGAGAGCCTCTCTGCCAACAGAAACTATTCTTTCTTCTACAAACCTTGATACCAGCGCCGAATCAGTGATCGTCACCTCTCCGCACTCCTTCCAAGCGGCAAAAAATCATTTGAGAATGGTCTATCGACTCACCGCAGCAACTGCAGGAACTGTCGACTCTCGAGCAATTTTACAAAGACTCATCGCTGTTGTTGCTGACGAATTCAAACCAGATCGCGCAATTGGTGTGCTTTTTGATGATGATGCAAACATCGCAACATCCATTGAAGCGATCGATGGGAACTTACTTGACAAAGCCCAGCCCTATTGCGAATCTCTTGTATTACATGTCTGCAATGAGCGCCGCGGGCTGCTCATCGCTGATATCACAGAAGACATACGTTTTTCTAGAGACAGTGCAGTAATAGCATCAGATATTCGTGGTTGCATTTGCGTTCCACTGATAGCCCACGATCAAGTACTCGGTGCTATCTTGCTCGAAGCACATTCAGCCACAAGACATTGGACCGACGAAGAATTTCAACTCCTTACGGCTGCAACAGAACACACTGGCCTTGCTATTTTGACTGCGAACCTTGTCCGCACACGTTTGCACCACGAGCGCCTTGCAGCGATGGGTGAAACGGTTGCATCAATCAGCCACAGCGTAAAAAATATACTACAGGGGCTTCGAAGCGGCGCTGGTGCAATTGAACTCGCTCTTGGCCGAGGAGATCTTGACCTTGCTCGTGAGGGATGGCCAATTCTCGCTAGGAACCTTGACCGCGTCTATGCACTCACATTCAACATGCTTGCATGGTCACGCGCTGGCCATCCTGAAATTTCACTTGTAAATCTTTCTGTAATTATCGAAGATGCTGTTTCGCTTGTGCGAGGGGCTGCCGAACGAAAAAAAGTTTCTATTCGAGTTGATGTTGAAGAAGACATGCCTCCAATTCCTGTAGATCAAACAGCCATTTTGCAGGTTTTACTCAACATTCTTAACAACGCCATTGAGGCTGCCCCTTCAAAAACAGGTATCGTTGCAATTCTCGCCTCAATTCCTAGATCTGGCGACTTGGTGCGAATTGCGATCGAAGATAACGGCCCCGGCATTGAGTCGTCCCAACGAGAAGCCGTCTTTCGTGCATTTCATTCAACAAAAGGTCAGCGAGGCACGGGGCTGGGGCTCGCTGTATCACGAAAAATTGTGCTCGAACACCAAGGCACTATCAATATTCTTGATGCGCCCCACGGCGGAACACTTTTCAACATTTATCTGCCATTAGGCCGAGAAGATGACCCTGGAGATACGAGAGGTCCTGCAACCATTGAAGACCCAAATAGTTTTCTATAAAACAGGCTTTGATGAGACGGTACAATGGTGCAACTTCGGAAGAAATGAAACAATAATTATGACACAAAACGAACAATACAACGGCATCGACCTAGCAAGGGTAGCTGGCTCAAACATCGCCACACAACCCATGGCGATGAGTAACTACCAACGAACAAGAGAAATGTCACTCGATGAATTGATGCTCGAAAACAGGGTGATCTTTCTCATCGGTGAAATTAACCAGGCATCTGCTGCACGAATCATGATGCAAATGTTGTATCTTGAAGACCAAAAGAAAGGTCAACAAATCAACCTCTACATCAACAGTCCCGGCGGCGCGGTCGATGACACGCTTGCCATGTACGACACTATGCAATTCATCAGTTCTGAAGTTGCCACGTACTGTGTTGGACGAGCGTACAGCGGCGCAGCGGTTTTACTCTGTGCTGGTGAAGAAGGAAAACGACACATCCTTCCACACGCTAAAGTAATGATTCACCAACCTTATGGTGGCATCACTGGCCAAACCACAGATGTTCAAATTCAAGCTGAACAAATCATTGGAGCGAAGAAAACACTGAACGAAATCATATCCGTTCACACTGGGCAATCGTTTGAAACCGTTGCCGCTGATGGTGAACGTGATAAGTATTTCTCGGCAGATGAAGCCAAAGCGTATGGACTTGTCGATGAAGTCTTTAAACTCCAAGACGACAAGAAGAAGGGCTAACGCATGTCAACACTTGTACCTATCGTGATAGAAAAAACTGGTCGCGGCGAACGATCCTACGATATTTTCTCCCGCCTCTTAAATGACCGAATCATTTTTCTTGGTGGTCCCGTCATGGACGACTCTGCAAATTTGGTTGTTGCCCAGTTGCTCTACCTCGCAAATGACGACCCAAAAAGTGATGTCAACCTATATGTGAATTCCCCCGGTGGTTCAGTGACAGCGGGTCTTGGCATCGTCGACACGATGAACTTTATCCCGTGCAACGTCTCAACCTACATTATTGGTCAGGCTGCATCAATGGGCTCGGTCATCGCTTCGAGTGGCACAAAAGGTAAAAGATTTGCACTACCACACGCTAAAAACCTGATGCACCAACCTCTTTTGAGTGGTGTCCTAGAAGGTCAAGCAACCGATCTTGAAATCGAAGCTCGCGAAATGTTACGATTACGAGACATCTTGTTTGGCATTTACGCGAACGCTACCGGAAAAGATCAAAAAGTAATTCATGAAGATTGTGAGCGAAACAAGTGGCTCGACCCTGTAGAAATGAAGGAATATGGTCTGATTGATGAAGTTCTTTCTCACCTTCCCTCAACCGATTAGGTACTATCACCCTTATGGCTCGACGATTGGTGTCTGCAATTCTGCTAATTGGTCTCTTCACAACGATGTGTGGATGCCACCGTGCATTGTTCACAGAGAACGACAAGGATCGAACGCAGTTTGATTCGTATGACACCATTCGACACGGTCCAATGATCACCGAACAACCAAACGAGTATGGACTTGCTGAGCCAGCAATCCGCAATCGCTTAGGTCGGCACCGTCGGTAAAGTAGGTGGGGTTTATCCTGAGCAAAAGATCTGACTTTGTTTGGCTGAGAAGCAACTTCTTTGGCAAAATGTGACGTGATAAAAAACACGTATTTTTCGTCCGATATCCGACTTTATAAAGTCCACGGGGGGGTTTTGCCCGATAGACTACTAACGAGCACGTTTTCGAGCTCGATAAGGATATACCGACACCAATGACCAACGATTTTGCATGGATGCACTCGAAACGAACCCAATTAGTATGGGCATCGTTTTTTGTAGTAATGTCTGCAATGCTCGTTATTTTGCAAGCAGGTGGCGGTGATATACAGGGCGGGGTTCTACTTACAAACATTTCATCTATGACTGAGCGTCCCGAAGTTGATCCTATTTTCAATGGAGAGATGCCTGTCGATGCAACAAATTGGTCGAGTATCGTTATTCAACATCTTGGTGAACCCGCTGCTTCAATCAAATCAATCCAGCGATCACACCTTTCTGGGGGTCTTGATGGGATTGGTTTCCACTTCATCATTGGTAACGGAAATGGTCTTGGCGACGGCGTCGTCCACGGAAGCGAACGATGGTTAAAGCAAGCCAGAGCAGCTCGTCCTATCTACGTTGCACCTGAAAACTGGGACGAAAATGTCATAACAATCTGCTTAATTGGCAACGGCAACCGCCGCCCGTTCACAGAACGGCAAGTCCTGCACCTATCCAGACTTGTGCAACGACTCCAAAACGAACTATCTATCGAATCAAGCGATGTATATCTTGCCTCTGACCTCCTTGCTTCATCGAAAATGCCGCCATCGCCGGGTAAATTCTTCGCCGAAGCGTTGTTTCGCAGTCAATTGCTTGATATCGCTCACTGATTTTAGTTGAACCAAACCACTAAAAAGAGTACCCTTAGCACTCATTTCTATCGTGCTGCACCAGAAGCAGCACAAAGGGTAACACCCACACTTCGATCATATGAGTACAAAACTGGCACAGCCCCGAAAAATTGGCACATACAACGTTCTAGCAAAACTGGGCGAGGGTGCCGCGTCGATGCTGTACGCAGTGCAAAATCCCAAAACCAAACAGGTTTCAGCGCTAAAACATGTTATAAAAACCGACGAGAAGTCTCTACGGTTCCTTGACCAAGTTGAACAAGAATATGCAATTGGATCAAAACTAGATCACAAGACCATTCGAAAACTCACAAAACTTATTCGACATAGAAAAATGTTCAAGATCACTGCGGTCTCAATGATCATGGAACTCGTTGACGCAATGACGCTCGATCAACAGTTACCAAAAAATCACGCGCAAGCAGTTGTTATTTTTAGCCAAGTTGCCCGTGGTCTTGCACACATGCACGAGCGTGGCTTTGTTCACGCTGACATTAAACCAAATAATGTGTTAATTGGTGAAAACAACAGTGTAAAAATTATCGATCTTGGACAGGCGTGTGCAATCGGCACTGTGAAAAAAAGAATTCAGGGTACGCCGGGATACATGGCCCCCGAACAAGCGCACCGTGGTGAAATAACTGCAAAAACAGATATCTACAATCTTGGTGCGATGATGTACTGGGTGCTTGTTGGTGAAGTAATTCCCACGGCGATGCCTCCTAAAAATTCGCAGGAAGGTTTGCTCACCGGTGCGGTAGAAACTGAAAACATTGCATTGCCAGAAGAACCTCACAAACGCAACCCGCGAATTCATCCACTCTTGTCGAAACAAATAATGGATTGCATTCAACCGCATGAAAAAAATCGGCCCGAATCCATGGGCTATGTTGCAAACCGGCTAGAACTTGTTCTTGATGTGATTAACGAGCCTATCTCAAAGACGCCGCCAGTTGACGAAAATGGCGCAACTGAGCACGACGCATAATTCCACTCGCTGTTAATCTAATACATAAACAGCACCAGATGTTGTCCAACAAACAACTGTTTCCTCGTCACTTATTGAAACTCCACCAATCTTTTCTGAAAGAGAAGCAAGTTTTTGCACAACCCTCATTTTAAGATCACACCTGTACACAGATGAGCCAACAACACACGCAAGATGCAAACCAGACGAATCTAAAGAAGCGGTTTTAATTTTTTCTGGTAATTCAAGTGTAAACCGCTTTGCTTCATCAGCAACATACAAAACGACTTCGCCGCTACTACCAACGACAACTGGTTTGTCGTGCACCATTCCAACTGCTATTGGATCATCAACGCCGTCTAGGTGAATTGCTTTATTGGGAAAAGAATCATTGTTCCAAAGAAAAACGGCGCGGGGGGTTGCTGCAACAACACGCTCAGGATCAGGAAAATCTACACATAAATATTGACCACTCGTTGAAGCAACGCGTTTAATTTTCTCCCCTTCTTCCAAAATTTCCAGCGTCATGTTGTCGCCTGAAATAGCTATTCTTGTTTCATCAACTGCTGTGGTTACGGTTGCTGCGAGCGGTCTGCTAAATCTTGCGGAAACATACGCTTTTTCCTCCAAGTTTATTCCGAGTTTTGCAATTCTACATTTTGAATCTGCAACCACTCCAAGCGTACTTCCATACCTAGAAAGTACAACTGTCGCGAATGTGAAATCAATGTTCATCGATGGAACCTGCACAGACGAGCCGTCCCTGTGCCAAACAAAAACTTCATCACCAACAATTGACGCAATGGTATCTCCGTTTTTAGAGAGTGAGGTCCGAGTAGCATGTTCAGGAAGTGTAAAGAGCGGGGTCGTTTTTTCAGGTTCTGCGGGTGCCACTGGTTTTTCTGGAACAACTTCTTTTTGAGCCCTTAGTTCAGTGTTCTCTGCTTCAAGGCGTTCAATTTCATTTTCCTCAACACTTTGTATAAATAAAAACACACTCACAACCGTTGCTAAAATAGCCGCAACTGTTGATGTAACAACAATTTGTTTTTTATGCCGCTGCACAAAAAGTGCAGCCCTGTCAAACACGTTGACTTTTCGTGCCTTAATCGGGCGATGTCCCAAATATCGCAACACGTCCCTGCCCATCGATCCTGCTGCTTGATACCTTTTTTCACGATCGTTTTGAATTGATTTCATAATGATCGCTTCAAGGTTCGAGTCAATTGTTTTATCGTGTACCGTCGGACGAACGGGTTCTTCTTCGCAAATTTGACGGACAGCTTCGTAAATCGGTAACCCCTCAAGAATTCTTGGCAACCGACAAGTTAACATTTGGTACAACACAACGCCAAGGGCATACACGTCACACCTTGCATCAATGTCGTGTATTTTTGGATCTACCTGTTCTGGAGCCATAAATTGAACTGTGCCCACGAGACGGCCCGCTTCTGTCATTGCTTCTTCACCAACAGTGTTACTTTCGAGCGATCTTGCTACGCCGAAGTCGATAATTTTTGGTTCCCCATTTTTGTCAATCAATATGTTTCCAGGTTTCAAATCGCGGTGTACAACTCCTCGGTGATGACCATGCTCAATTGCAGAAGATATTTTTGCAAAGAGTTTCAATACTTCCCGCCGCTCTAATTTTTCGTCTTCTAGGTAGGGTGTGAGTTCGCGGGCTTGGGCTATGTGCTCCATTACAAAATAAGGGGTAGCTCCATTTCCATCATCGTGCGTACCAGCGTCATAGACTTTTGCGATCCACGGATGATCGAGTTTGCCAAGTATTTCAACTTCGAGGTGAAATCGACGAGCGGCTGTTGGGCTAAAAATGCCGCCCCGAAGCACTTTAATTGCAACTTTTCGCCTTGGGTGATCTTGAATCGCTGTGTACACCACGGACATGCCACCCTCTCCAAGGATAGCAATGATTTGATATCCACCTATTTCTCGCGGAATATTTCTTTCATTTTCCGGCGTCATGATTTGTTTCTTGTGCTGTTTTTTTTGCGTTGTGTTGTTTACGGCGTTCTGAGTAATTCTCAAATGAAACACTCAGCTCCATTTGTTGCCCATCAATGTGACATTGGTGGAGTTTGTTAAGGAACGGTATACACCAACCGCAGGAAGTTCCGGCACCCAAACATTCGGAAAGTTGAGATGCGACTTTGGGGTTTTTTCTTTTAATAAAACTTTGTAGTTTACGAAGCGACACGTGGTGGCAAACGCAAATATCTTCTTCTGGTTTCACGTGAAGGTTATACCCAGACTTGGCAGATGATATGTGGCTCCTTCACCTTGCCTGT
>JABHZL010000056.1 GCA_018656645.1 Phycisphaerae bacterium | reverse complement strand
CTTCACCAATGAGGGTGTTACGAGCTTCATCTCGTACTGACGAACCAAACTTTCGTTCAAGAAGGTTTGAAGGCACTTTGCCCTTTCGAAAACCAGGTAAAACCGTTTGTGTTCGTAGGGTACCGAGCGATTCTTCCAATTTTGCTGTTACTACATCCGCTGGGATGTTAATAATAAGCCGTTTGCGGGCAGGGCCAGCTTCTTCAAGTGTAATATCGTAGGGATGTGTTGCTGTAGTACTCATGGATAATAAACCTTCTTTCGAGCCCCATAGGATACCGAAAAATCACTCTTTGCGTATGATTACTTTGCTAGAAGGTTAGCGAATAAAGAGCATGTCAGTATAAGAAGGAAGAGGCCACAAATCCTCTGCAACAAGGGTTTCTAGTTCATCTGAGATGGTTCTAGCAAGCAGCATTGAGGGTAAGAGAGTGTCTCTGATTTGATCTGCATTGATCGTGGTATTGGGATCTTCATATTGCTCAGCAGAAACAACAGTTTCAATTGCGTCCTGCAAAGCATTTGTAAGTTCAGCAACATCGTGCAACCTGCCTGAAGTACGACTACATTCGATGGAAGCCTCGCGTGCAGCGGAGACAACCTGCGACAATTCGAGTTGATATCGCAATGCAGCAGGCAAAACTTGCGTGGACAACATTTGCAAAAGTGTCCTTGCTTCAATTTGTACTTGGGTGCAATACTGTTCTAAACAGACTTCGGCTCGAGCCGTAAGTTCACGGCTGCTGAGTACGTTATACCGTTCAAATAATTCCAAAGCAGCAGGTCTTGTTAAACAAGGCAAAGCATCTGCTGTTGTTCGTAGATTAGGGAGCCCTCTACGCTCTGCTTCATCATGCCACGCTTGTGCGTAATTGTCGCCATCAAACACTACTTTGCGATGTGTCTTTACTATTTCTTGGAGAAGTTTGCGGACCTCTGTTTCACGTTGCTCGGGCGCATCACTGCCCGCAAGCGCTGTCTCAAGAGTCGTAGCGATGTAGTCAAAAGATTCAGCAATGATTGTATTTAGAATTGTGTTTGGCCATGCAACTGAAGAAGTGGAACCAACTGCGCGGAATTCAAATTTGTTTCCCGTAAAAGCAAACGGACTTGTACGGTTTCGGTCACCGCTGTGCCGATCAAGTTTCGGCATGGTGGAAGATCCAATGTCAAGTGTTCCACCTTCTCGTGCATCTCGTGATTCTCCTGATTCAATTTGATCAAGAACATCACTGAGCATCTCCCCAAAGTACATAGAAATAATCGCAGGTGGTGCTTCGTTTGCACCAAGACGATGGTCATTGGCTGCAGAAGCAATTGAAGCGCGAAGTAAATCAGCATGAAGATCAACTGCTCGCATTACACCACAGACGAAAATCAAAAATTGCAGATTATTTTGCGGTTCTTTGCCCGGATTCAACAAGTTCACGCCTGTGTCTGTTGCGATTGACCAGTTGTTGTGCTTTCCTGATCCATTCACGCCTGCGAAAGGTTTTTCGTGCATCAAACAGACGAAGCCGTGTTCGCGTGCCTTGACTCGCAAGATCTGCATCAGAAGTAGTTGATGATCAGCAGCGACATTCGCCTTTTCAAATGTTGGAGCAATTTCATATTGGCCAGGCGCGACTTCATTATGGCGAGTTTTGATTGGAATGCCAAGTTCGCACAATTGTTGTTCTGCGTCATCCATAAAAGCAAGAACACGTTCTGGAATTTTTCCAAAATAGTGATCATCGAGTTGATGTCCCTTCGGCGGCGGGGTGCCGATGAGCGTTCTCCCGCAGATCAGTAAGTCGGGACGGTTCGCTACAAACTCTTCGTCAACTAGAAAATATTCTTGTTCAAGACCAAGCGTTGTATGAACACAGGTAGCATTTTTGGTTTCGCCAAAAATGTTCAGGATTCGCATTGCATGTTTATTGATAATGTCAATCGATCGAAGCAGCGGGGCTTTCTTATCGAGTGCTTCGCCTGTCCAAGAGACAAATGCAGTTGGTATACAAAGCGTGCCACCTTTTTCATTTGGAAGAATAAAGGCAGGGCTTGTCGCATCCCATGCTGTATAACCACGAGCTTCCCAAGTATCACGGATTCCCCCAGAAGGGAAACTAGATGCATCAGGTTCACCGCGAATCAACATATCTCCCGAGAATTTTGCAATTGCTCCGCCGTTGTGATCTGGTTCTAAGAAAGCATCATGCTTTTCGGCAGTTGTACCTGTCAGTGGTTGGAACCAGTGTGTGTAATGTGTGCAACCTTGAGAAATTGCCCAATCTTTCATTGCATCTGAAACGCTATTTGCAATTGCAGGATCAAGTGGTTTACCCTTATGGATCGTCTCTTGCAGTGACTCAAAAACATCTGCAGCGAGATGTTGCAACATTACATCCCCTGTAAAGGTTTTACACCCGAAATAATCAGCGTAGTCGTTTTGCATTTCCATTGCGTCACACATTGTTTGGTGTTCCATGTATTGTGGCCTCCTGCCGTTTTGTGGATTATCCCAAACTTTTGGTTTGTTTCAAGTGTTCTTTACGATAATTCACGAACAAAATCACGTGCGGCGGCAGCTGGATTGTCAGTGGTGCTCATCCTTCGCACAAGAGCAGAACCTACAATTGCAGCATCAGCAGTTTGGGTCACTGATTCGACATGTTCACGAGTAGAAATACCAAAGCCAACTGCAAGGGGAAGGTTAGTTAGTGCACGTATTTCTGCAATTCTCTTAGTAATGTCTGGGGGAGCTGCTTGTTCGCCGGTAAGACCGACGCGAGCGAGTACATAGAGAAAACCTGTTGAAATAGAAGCAAGCCACTCGATGCGATTTGGAGGCGTGGTTGGTGAAACAAGCATGGAAAAAGTGAGCCCACATCCTGAGCAGTATGCTGACATATTTTCAGCATCGAGATCGTCAATGTCTGGAATGATGACTCCGTCAAAACCAGCTTCGACAAGGCGGTCAAGAAAGACGCTCCCTCCACTTCGGTGGACAATGGATTCGCTCACCATCGCAACTAATCCTGCTGAAACTCGGTCACGGATTCGAGAAACAACGCCAATTGCATGGGCTGGAGTGACTCCTTTCTGAAGGGCTTGATGCATAGCTGCTGCAATGACTGGTCCGTCAGCGATTGGATCGCTAAAGGGAATACCAATTTCAATAATGTCAGCACCTGCTTCATCCATGGCAATGATGGCATCTTCAGTTGATTCAATAGTCGGGTACCCTGCGACAAGGAATGGCATGAGTGCTTTTTTATCTCCTGAGAAAATAGTGTCAATTCTGCTCATTTTGTACCTTCAGGCCCGCCATGCTTGATGTATTTGTCGTGAATTGCTTGCGTAAGATCTATGCCTGTGATATTCGCGAGCGTAG
>JABHZL010000020.1 GCA_018656645.1 Phycisphaerae bacterium | reverse complement strand
AGTACTCGAAGCGAATTGTCGATCAGTTGATATTGCAGCTCGCTTTGGCGGAGATGAGTTCGGTGTATTGATGCCACATGCTGATCCAGAAGCCGCGACAAATGTTGCTCACCGGATTGCAGCAGCCTTCGATGAAGCCATTTCAGCGCTTGAATTACCAAATACAAATGTTTCGATGTCAGTCGGTGTTGCCCATTGGGAATTGACAAAGCCAGTCAACGCTGATGAACTTGTTCGGCACGCAGATGAGGCGATGTACGCGGCAAAAGAAGACCCTAATCGACGTGTCATGATTCGTACTGCAAGCGGAAAATCTAAAGCAGCGTAAAAGGTGTATTAGGAATACATGTTTAGAGTCGACGCTTCATCGCGCGGTCCATTTCGCGACTTGCAGTGCGTTTTGCAAGATCTTGGCGTTTGTCCGACCTTTGTTTTCCTGTTGCAAAGCCCACGAGTAGTTTCGCTCGTCCATTGACAAAATACAATTTCAAGGGAACAAGGGTTCGCCCTGGGCTCTGCGTATATTTCGCTAACTTGCGGATTTCTCGTCTATGTGCAAGAAGAACCCGTGTTCTGATGGGGTCATGCTGATGATTGACAGATGCGTTTTGATATTCAGCGATATGTACCCCATGCAGCGTCAACTTGATTGGGCGTTCAGAGGCTCTAATCCATCCCTCGGCGAGGCTAGCTTGTCCTGCTCTGATAGACTTTACCTCGCTTCCAACGAGGGCAATGCCCACCTCAATCGTGTCCTGAATCGAATAATCGTGCCTAGCTCGGCGATTTTCGATAACAGGAGCGTTAGATTTGGAACTCTTCTTTGCCATTTTGGACAGTATCCCCCATTATGCTTCGCTCTGTATTGTTTTTGAGTTTTTTGCTTGGTCTTTCTTGATTTTGCAGGTACAGTGTAAGTAGTTATGAGGAGACTTAAATGAGTATTACCTTACTTCCAACGATTGGCTTGCTTCTTCTAGGAGGCGTCCCACACGCAATCAGTGAAGATTTTTCAATCACAACCTCAGGGGAAAGTATTCTTTGGGAATGCCCCTCAATGATTGCTGCTGATCTAGAGCACTATGAAATGCTTTATACAGTGAATAGTGCGCTTGTTCTTGTGAGTTACGCCGGATTTGAGTTTGGGCCATTCGACGTGACAGATATGATTCCACCAGAAGTAATCGTAACTTGGGAACCAAGTGCGGGTCCTGCTCCACTTGATTTTATGTGGCACGAAGTAGTAACTCCAGAAGATCAGAATCCTCCTTCATTGGCCTACGATTGGATTGTTGAAATTGATGCTGCAGGAAATATTTCATGGCGTGGAGAGAATGTCTTTCTTGGTGAAGCAGAGTACGACCTTGGATGGCCATTTGGCGTTGTTACTGTGCAAATTGAGGAGGGGACTATCAACGCAAATCTTGAGATTTACGAAGTAGTTAATCCTTGCTACGAAGATGTTGATGCAAACGGAACTGTGGACGTGAGCGACTTGCTTGCAGTTATTGACAATTGGGGTACGTGTCCAGATTGCACAGAAGAAATTCCCGGTGATGTTAATTTCGATAACGTCGTCGATGTTACCGACCTACTTTTGATCGTTGGCAGCTGGGGCCCTTGCACGGGATAACGTCCTTAATAAAATGCGCGAGAGAGGACTCGAACCTTACTTGCGTAAACGCTGCTAGCGATATTGAAAACAAAGAAAATGAAGGGGCGGCAATTTGCGGCGCATCCAAATGCGCATCACTTCTAGACAAAACGACATTAATTGAAGAGTTATTGAGCGTATTGGGGGCATTGTCACCCGAGTCGCAAATGGAGTTGTTGCGCGCAGCACTCGAACAGAAACAGAGGGAGAGTAATAATGATTGAACAGTTAACAAACGGAACGAGCGGTCGTAAACCAAACGGACAATTCGCGAAGGGGAATCCAGGTGGTCCTGGCAACCCATACGCTCGGCATGTCGCTCGTCTACGAGCATCGTTGATCGAGGCAGTTGGAGACGATGGATTGAAGGACATTGTGCAGGGGATGGTTACAGCAGCGAAGGGGGGTGATGTCGCGGCTGCTAAGTTGTTGCTGTCGTACTTGCTCGGTAAGCCAGTTGAGTCAGTAGAGCCAGACTATGTTGAGATACATGATAAGCAATTGCAATCGAAAGAGCGCGCTTTAGACAGTGATGAGAAGATTGCTGCGTTGTTTGGGTGATTGTTTATTAACCATGATTCCACCAAGCGAGAAGTCGAGCACCAAAGTAAATAAATGATCCAAAAACAATAAGTCCAAATATGAGTAAAGTTGGGACGCTGAATTGAAGATTAGAACCAACTAAATTAAAAAGAATACCAGCGAATCCTAAGTAAAACATAGCACCACCTATGAGAATAGCCATCTTATATCGTTTAGCAGTTTGTTCAATTACTTGAACATGAGTTCCACCAACACGAGAAAACCTTTT
>JABHZL010000062.1 GCA_018656645.1 Phycisphaerae bacterium | reverse complement strand
CCGGTGTCTATCTCCCAATAACAGCATTCGCCAAACTCAAGGTTGGGGCAACTAATATCTGCGCATCCCATGTTAGGATAATACGTGCCCAATAGTGTGCTGCACTCTTGAGGAGTATTTATTACACAAACCCAGTCACAAGCTTCTGGATAACAGCATGCGCCATCTGTACTACCGCCATCCTCATCAGTCACGACAATGTCACCAATCATTGTCTTGTCACTTCCGGTCAGATCATCTTGATAGTCAACGAGTACACTTGTGGTCGTGTTACCGCCACCTAAAGGTATTCCTTGGAAGCCATAAATGTAATCTCCAGTTGCAAAGTGAAGCGCATCGCCAGAGGTCCAGATGCCGTGGTTTGTTGCATCAACTCCACCAGCAGTATTTGTACCAGAGCTAATTCCTACAGAGTATTGATTAGTAGTTAGTATCCAGCCAGAAGTGGTGCACTCATATTCCAGAAGCCGTGATTTGTGTGCTAATAGAGTGGTAAAACTGGTTTGATTCCGTTCGCTTACAAACATTGTTCCTTCAGGGCTGAAGTCGATGTCTGATACAGGTGAGGACCAATCGTATGATGAGTATGCAGGTAATGATATTTCAAGTTGTGAGGTCCCAAGTATTGGATCGCCATATACATCAAGAGCAACAGACCATATTTCATTTGCTGTTGAAGCCGCTCCTGTATCTTGATGTTCGTTCCACAAACTGTAGTAGAGGTAATCACCATGTACTTCGAGTGCCCATGGGCGATCGCCAAGTGGGGCAGGACCTGAATTGCCTGTATATATATTTCCATGGTCAAAAGTGCCGGTAATTGCACCAGTCGTGTAATCGAGTTGGTAGATGATTCCATCTTCAAAACTAGAAACGAAAAACTGTGAGTGTTCACAATCGTATGTAATTGAACCAAGACCACTCTCACTGTTTGGCATTGGAATTGTTGCGAATAGTTCAGGTATTGCGGTATTTGTGTCAACTTTGTAGACAGCGCCCCATCCATAAGAACCTACAACATCATTATTCCATGTTTGTGATGTAGTTACATAAATGTTACCTGCCTCGTCAACAGCCAAGCCAAAGATACTACCCATATCTGGCGCGGGATCATTGTTTGGATGTCCCCAAGATGGATGGCTATATCGATTAAGTGGGAACGCGGTATCTACGGGCAACGTGCCTGAGAGATCAAATAGCATGATCGTACTGCCACCCAATATACTTGTTGAGGCAGTCTGGATTGCAATGTGTCCATTGCCAAATATTGTGTAATCTGGATAAGGATATTGCGGAGGGCCAACGCAGTTTGGACTTGCGATGACTTCACATAGATCGCCACCGGTTGGTTCGCAATCGTGACAACCGCAAGGATAACCCTGGTACCAAGTACCGTTGTATGTATTCGTGCAAGTAAAGTCGTCAGTGTATTCACACATTTGGCCGGTGTCTATCTCCCAATAACAGCATTCGCCAAACTCAAGGTTGGGGCAACTAATATCTGCGCAGCCCAGATTAGGATAATACGTGCCCAATAGTGCGCTACACTCTTGCGGAGTATTTATTACACAAGCCCAGTCACAGGCTTCCGGATAACAGCATGCGCCTTCTTCTGTAAATGGTGGGCAGTCAATATCTATACATGGAATGCCAGCGTACCAAGTTCCTAAGAATCCATTTTTGCATTCTCCTTGATCTGTCCATACACATTGCCATCCAAGATCTATATCTTCGTAACAGCACGCGCCTTCATCGTTAATAATTGGCGGGCAGTCTATTTGTGAGCAAGGGGTGTTGGCATACCAAGTTCCATTGTAAATAGACTCGCAATCTATAGATGAAACATTGTCAATGCAGTGCCATCCAAGATCAGGGTCATCGTAACAACATGCGCCTTGATCGGAAATTGGTGGACAGTCTATTTGTGAGCAAGGGGTATTGGCGTACCAAGTGCCGAAGTACACTTTGTCGCACTTAACTAAATCAGTCCAGATACAAGTCCATCCAAGATCAGGATCTTCGTAGCAACATGCGCCCAGTCCATTAGTTTCATCACAGACACAATCACAAGGTGTTTCAGGGTGCCAAATGCCAAAGTAGTGGAAGTCGCATTTTTCTAAATTTGTATAGACGCAAGTCATGATTCCCGCGGCATTTTCATAACAGCATGCGCCATAATTAGGATCGACGCAACTTATTGTGTCACAAGTAAAGGTGTTGTAGAACAAACCATCTATTGCAGCACAATCATCATTTGTCAACATCTCGCAATACCAGTTACAGTCTGCGTCCCCGTAACAGCACGCGGCAGTGTCTTCTGGTGAGCAATCAATGTTAGTACAAGTTTCTCCGTTGTGCCAAGTTCCACCTATTGCATCGCAGAAGTTTTCTGTAACATCTTGGCATGCCCATCCGTCAGCGCTATCCGAACAACATGCTCCAGTATTTGAAGGCAAGTCGCCAAAAGGAACTTCTATAACTTCCCATTCCACTTGGGGTTCGCCTCGAAGGAAAGAATCTTGATAACCAGCTAAATGTAGCATCCCAAATGGTGGAGAGGGTGCGCCGTTTGCATCGTTTGTTGTGAATTGACCGAGTAGTACATTGTAGTTTGGTAGCCCACTGACGGTGACTCCATAGTTGAATGGATCATTCACAGGAGTGGACAACTCGGTGAGGTGCATAAAAAATCCAATATTAATTGGTGCTTCAAATAGAGCAAAGTCGACATTGCTTGTTACGCTCGGATAATCTTCTGGACCTGCGCCAATCGTCACCCAACTGTCGTAGACCATTTCTGGAAATGCCGCCCAAAAAGCAGGATTACTATGTTGGGCAAGTGGTCCGCAAAAAGGGTTTTGATAAAACTCATTTGGGGCGACCCCAAAACTGATTTGTGATTGTGGAAGTGTATTCCCATGTACAAGTGTAACTTGATCGTTTGGATCATCAAATTCTGCGTACAATCGGTATGTAGTGTATCCAGTACTTGGCGTACCGGTGCTTATTTGCACAAGATGTAAATCAACAAAGGTAGCGGGCGCTATACTTGTTGCCGCGAGTATGACACTCGTAACAATAAAAGAAAAAGATACTTTGGTGGTTGGTAATACCGCTTTCGCTACTTTATATATAGAAGCGAAAAAATTCAACTCACTAATAACTTTGTACATATTTGCTCTCCTTCTCTTGAGCATTTCTCAATACAGGTTCCGATAATAGAGACAAGTCATGAGTGGTGCAAGTTTAAAAAGATCTAATTGGATTGTTTATTGCTTCTTTAAACGTGGTTTCTTGGCTGAAAAGTTGCCTATAATCACATTTTTAAGGAGATTTAAACAAAATGCCAAAGTACAAAATTGCATGGATGCCAGGAGATGGCGTGGGAAACGAAGTGATGGACGTAGCGAAAATCGTCCTTGACGCCTGTAACCAATTTCGAACTCTTGTGATGAGTATGGAGAATGAAACATCTATGGAACGTATGTTTGGGCTCATCACAGCGAAGGAAACAGCAGCTTGTTGATAATTCCAATGCTCTTAATTGTGATGGTGGGGGGCGATCGCCTTGAAGTAGCTTTGGAAAAAGCAGGAGCTAATCGAAGCGAATTACAAGCAGTATTGAATCATTATCCTGAGGGATCTCAAAAGCACGCCGCAGCGTGCTTTTTGATTGAGAATATGACTGGGCATAATTATGCTGAGTTGATTTTCTTTGACCCTCAAGACAATCACGTGGAGTTCGACGCACTTTCGTACGAAAATTATGACAAAGCATCCGACGCAATGCGTGCAATTGAAAAGGAACATGGCGAACTGCATTATGCAAAAGGCGAGGTTGTTGAAGATACGCAATGTATTACTAGTGAATACTTAATAGAAAACATCGATCTAGCCTTTCAAGGGTGGAAAACAAACCCATGGTCGAAGAATGTATCTTTTGAAGATTTTTGCGAATATGTTTTGCCGTATCGAGGAAGCAATGAGCCGATCGAATCTTGGCGGGGAGAATTGATGCACCAGTTTTCTGGGATTGCCTCCGAGATGGAAGATCCAACTGACCCAGAAGAAGCGGGGCGAATACTTGAACAAAGAGCAAACGCGATCATTGGCTTTGATCCGATCTTTTATCTACATCCAACAGATCAAGGCTTTGCTGAGATGAAAACTCGCGGCCTTGGTAGATGTGAAGATATTACAAACATGCAAATTTATGCACGTCGCGCAGGCGGTGTTGCTGTAGCAAGCGACTACACGCCGCACTGGGCAAAGTCAGGAAATAATCACGCATGGAGCGTGATTATCGACGCTGATGTCGACGGATTTTTGCCAATCTCAGGGGTTGCAGCGAAAGTCTATAGAAAAACGTATTCCGAGCAGTTGGATTCACTTGGAGCAAAACTCAAAGAAGGTGAAGATGCGCCAAGGTGGCTCAAGAAAAAATATTACAAGGATGTCACTGACAGGTATGTCGTGACGTCGGACGTCATTGTCGCTCTTGATTGCGATTTAGAGAATGATCGCTTCGCATATTTGTGCGTGTTTAATTCAGGGCATTGGAAAGCAATTCAATGGGGTGAGCTTCAAAAGAACGCAGTTATTTTTGATGGGATGGGGAGAGACATTCTCTACTTACCAGCTTTTTATCGCGATGGTGAAATCGCTCCAACTCGAACTCCTTTTGTGTTAGAAAAAAACGGCGAACTGCGATTTGTTGCAGTTGCAGGTGAGGAAGTTTCTGTCACCGCTGACGAAACGACAGGCAGCGAAGTTGCTTATGAAGATTGGACAGATGAGACGGTCTCGCTACCTTTGAAGGCTGGGAAGGAATACGAATTGAAATCATGGACTCCCGAAGGTTGGCTAGTGATCATTGGCAAAACAGGTGATGGGAATCCGATGGAGTTTTCAAATCTTTCTACAAATGGACTGTATTGGTTAGTTGAAGTTGATGGTGATCACGAAGAGCGACCCTTCACCATCGAAGATGGTTCCATTGTGTATTGGTAGAAAACTATCTGCGAGGTAGTTTCCTTCAACCTGTAGCGTGTATGCTAAGTTCTGCAGACGAATTTGTATGATCTTGACAGAGCGAACTGCTTTCACCTGAATCAATAACTTCTTGCAGCGACATACTTGACAAACTTTTTTCAAGTTCTGCAATCGCGTTATCTATCTGCTTGTGGAGTGGGCATAATGAATGTTGATGGTCAGCGCGACCGAGGGGGCATTCCACGATTCTTGCAAGGGGATCAATGACATTCACAACGTCAAGCAGATGAACTTTTTCGGGATCGCATGCCAATACAAAACCACCGTTTCGACCTCTCTGCCCTTTAGATAATCTCGCTCTGCCGAGTTGTTGGAGAACTTTTACGGTGTAACCTGGTGGCACTTGGGTGGCTCGTGCGATTTGTTTAGCGGTTTGAGAGGATTTTTTTCGCTCAGTGAGCAGAATCATAATTCTTAGAGCATATTCAGCGGTTTTTGAAAGCATAGTGTATTTAATTCCTAATTAACTTAACAAAGATAATTATATCATTTAAAAGGTTTTAAGGGATGTACGCCATGGAAAGAAAAGAGAAAATCCCTCAGGCACCTCGCCGAGTTCCCGCCGAGGTGAGGCAGAGGGAGGGTGGCGGAAATGGCGAGGTGCCTGAGGGATTCTTGAATGAGGGAGAAGAGAGATAAAGAGAGAGTCAAGAATGTTGTGGACTTTCTGCCCACAAATGAATAATAACTGTTTAAAGCAAAATGTCAACCCATTTGTCCCAATAAAATGTGAAAAACTTCACAATAGTTAAAATTTCGCCTAATAGATTAGTCTTAACGCAAAATCAGTGAGTATTAGACATGTTTTTTACAGCATTGAGTCGGTTTTTCCAGACTTCGCTCTCTGGCCAAACCTCCACAAGGTACTCAAGGTGTGGGATTGCTCGTTGTGGTTCACCGACTCCAATCCATAGCTCGGCAAGCATTCGATCGGCGTAAGGAGGGTGATAAAGCCCATAATCTATGACGATATAAAGATGCTCAGTCATGGATTCAATTTGCGTATAGTCGCCTTTTTGAACTGTAGCCCATGCTTTCTGTCCATGGTGTTCATGCCAACGAATCCAGCCGCTGTGGGCTATTAATCCTAAGGAAACCGAAACAACGAAAATCCAGCCAATTGATGGTGGTTTGTAAGCACCATGGAATTTCAACTGTGAGCGACCAATTCGTAAGTTAGCATCGGTGAATAATTTGAAGGTAGTAACTGCTCCCCAAGCGGCGATAACTCCTAACGTAATTGCGAGCAAGAATGGAATTTCTCCATACAGTTGTCTCGTAGCGAGGAGGGTTCCGATACAAACTATAACGCCAAGTATTTCTTGTGGCCACGTCCAAGCCCAGTGCACATCTGGTTTAGTAAAGTTATCGAAAGAGGTGAAAAGAGGTGGTTTGCTGTATCCAAACGACAATGCATCTCGAGGGCACGACGCAATGCAATCTAAATCTTTGAGACATCCGGGGGTGACGACCCGTCCATG
>JABHZL010000021.1 GCA_018656645.1 Phycisphaerae bacterium | reverse complement strand
TTACCGCCGCACAAAAAACCACAATTTGAAGAAAATGGTCCACCAAACACCCTTCGCGCTGGCTTTGGAAACTCCAACACGTCGATCATCGATGAGGGCGGCTTTGACGCCATTCCAAATACTGTATGGAATCCACCAGACCCAAGCCTCGCTGTTGGTCCAGACCATGTCGTAGTGACCGTGAACATGGCGGTTGCATTTTACGACAAGGATGGAAATGAAGAGTTTTCCGCAAACCTAGACAATACTGGCAATCCTGGTTTCTTTGAAGATATTGGAGCAGGAGGCTTTACGTTTGATCCAAAATGTTTTTACGACCCACACGCTGAGCGTTTTGTTGTGCTTGCACTTGAACAATACGGCAACGACGAATCGTGGATCACAGTTGCGGTAAGTGATGACAGCGATCCAAATGGTGTTTGGTACAAGTACCGCACTTGGTCAGTTATTGCCAATGGCAGCGATACCTATTGGGTTGATTATCCAGGACTTGGCTTTGATGCTGGGTACTACTATGTAACGGGCAACCTATTTGGTCTAAATAATGGTGGGTGGGGCGGCGTGTTATATCGTGTATTCGATAAGACCCCAATGCTTGTGGGTGACCCTGTTGTCATTGCCGATGTCCGTAAGTCGGGGCACGCAAGCATGCAGTGCTCGCAGCAGTATGGGGAATCGCCAGCAGCTTTCTTTGTCGGCCGAAGAAACAGCACTGAGTTAAGGGTGGCACACATCAACAATCCTTCAAACCCATCGGTTGTAAGTGAGTTTGTTGCAGTTCCAAACCACAGTACTCCTGGCACAGTTGGAAATCCAGGTGGTGGAATCAGCGCCCTTGATGGAAGAATAATGAATGCCCATTTCCGCGACGGACGATTGTGGGCAACGCATGGTATCCAAGGCAGTGGCGTCACCGCAGTTGGTCGTTGGTATGAAATTGGTTTAGACAATTGGCCCTCTACCGCGCCAGTTCTTTTGCAAAGCGGTGACACCCCAGTTGATGGGCAATCAACCTTTTTCCCTGCAATCGCTGCAAATAAACGCGGCGAGGTTGCTGTAGTCGTTGCAAGTGCGAGCAGTTCTGTAAATCCTGAACTATATATAGTTGGTAGAAAACAAAATGACACGCCAGGAGTCATGGGTATTCCAACAAAGGTAGCACAAGGAAACGTTGGCGCCGATGGGCGGTGGGGCGACTACTTTGATATGACAGTTGATCCAAACAACGATACTCGTTTTTGGTATGTCGGCGAATTTCAGAACAGTCAGGGCTGGCAAACATATGTTGGCAGCGCAACAATCACATGTATCGAAGATGTCGATGCAGACGGTTCTGTTGATGTAGAAGACCTTCTTTCACTTATTGCAGCTTGGGGAACAGGTGGAGACGGCGCAGAAGTTACTGCACCATTTGACACAATCGATGTCTCTGACCTGTTAGCCATTGTTGCTGCTTTTGGAAATTGTCCTTAACTACGTTAATTCAATATCGTGATTAAACCAGTTTCTTAAGAGGCTTAACGCTGTTGTCCAAAGGTCTTTTTCTGATTTACTTAACTCTCTTATTTTTTCGTCACCTTTGTTGTCCATTGGAGACGCAACTCCTCTCGCTGTAAGAATTAAGTACCGCAGCGCAATCGTCGCGATTGGAGGTGGCCCGTTTGTTTTGTCTGAATTGATAAAAAATAAGCCCAGTTTCCACTCGTTGAGCATGTGCAAGGCGGCATCTTTTGTTGACACTTCTTCTGCTCGCAGTTTTTTCACTTCACCATGTGGGAGCAAAGAAAAATACTCACAATAATCAAGGTATTGCAGCGCTGTTTCTATAATAGATGGGACGAGAACATGAACTTCCCGTGTAAATTTGTATCTCCAAAATGATTTTAATGGTGTCATATAGAACTCCTTTTCTATGTGCGCAGCGGTAACCAGAAACCAGTTTTTGCGCACAAAAACAGAACAAGTTCGACTCACCACTTTAAAAAAATTTGGTCGGCGACGATCGCTGACCGATGATTCGATTCTACTCGTAGTATTTGTTTTGTCAAGTGATGTGTGAAGGGTTTCGTGCCAAATTACCCAAATTGGCAAAAAAGTTTATATCGATGTACTATGCACACAACGCAGGAGAGGTTCACGCATGGATAAGCGAAACCGATGGTTGGCATTCAGGGGACGGGTGTTGGTATTGATGGGTCTCTTCTCACTTGGCGGCGCAATCTTCCTTGCGGATAACTTTCCCCAATATCTGCCCATCCTCGTGCTTTTTGGCGTTGGTTTTATCGCAATGGCTGTTCCAAGGCGGTCTTGGAAAAAATTGCCATCCTGGTTTCGCCGCGATGACTCTTGGTTATAACCCATTAACCTTGGATTATTTTTTCTTTCCGCCACCGAGCAAGTCACCAATACCACCAACAATGTCGTCTACGCCCTTACCGAGCCCGTCGGTTACACCTTGCATTAAATTACCAATGCCAAGTTGTTTGAACACTGGAAGTTTGTCGATCAGTCCTGTTACACGTGAAAACGCGAGTTTTGAGAATCCCTCTACGGGATGTTTTGAAAGGCGATCCATAATCGCGTGAGTGAGGGCGCTTGTAACGGCTTCGATCGCGACTTCGCCATCGCTATTTGTGCCAACATCGTGCATCACTATTTCTTCGATATGGGCAGTTACTGACCCTTTGCCTACAACAGTAAATTTCCCGCTCGCAGTCACTGTAATATTAGTAACTCGAAGTGTTTCTATTACAAATGAAGATTTGGTGTTTTGAGGCTCAGGGGTTTCATCAGAAGAAATATGATCAATCAGTGTTTCTATATTTGATTTTGCCCCCTTCTGTTCAAGATCAAGATGAACTCCAGAAATAGTGGCTGTGGGGATCACGACTTGTTTGTTAAAGAGTTTAAAAATTCCAAAATCAATATCAGCTCGTTCAATTGACAATAGGTTTGGATTAGTGAAGCCCTCTGGGTTTGCAATCTGAATCTCCTTTAGATGAGAGTCGTTTGAAAAGAACCCTACATGTACACTTTTAACGGCTACGGGAACACCAAGGCCCTCACTGCCTGCGGTTTTCACGAGTGTTCGTCCCATCGAATCAAGAACCATAATTCCCACGAGGCAAATTACGATCACAATTATTAAAACTGCAAGCACGCCGTTTAAGAGTTTTTTCATCATTTCAGCATGGTACGCGTATGTACTTCGTGCGTCTATGGTTGTGTGTTTGGGTTTCGTTGATAACCAAAAGTTGGACGTTTATCCGAAACGGTTTTCGATACATTCCATAATATGCGATAGACCTTGCTCGGCAACTGCGTAGTAAATTTGCCGCCCTTCGCGGCGGTTTGTAAGCAAGCCTCGGTCTCGCATTTTGCCAAGATGTTCAGAGGCACCACTTGAAGGGATGTCACATGCTTCTGCAAGCTCACCGACGGTGTATTCGCCGTTAAGAAGAAGTTGGATCATACGCAAGCGATGTGGATGTGCGACAGTTCGTAAACACTCTGCAGCCTGTCCAAGGGCTTCCATGTTCAATAAATCTGTACTTGTATTTGTTTCCGGCATACTCCCATTGTATCGATACATGTCTATATGTCAAGGATGATGCTATGCACTGCGGTGTCACAGGGTGACACCTCGGTGCCTAGCACCATAAGATGCGTCCATGATTCGACCCTACGAACCCAAAGACCTTAAACAAAGCCTACGTATTTTTCGTGAAATAGGATGGATGGATGGGAAGGATTCTGACAAGGATATTTTCGAGGCGTTTACAGATGGGGGAAACTCTTTGGTTGCAGAACTTAACGGCGAGGTCGAGGTGTTCGTCGTTACAAGGTCTGGTGCGTGCAAGTACCTTGACGATGACATCCCCTTCTCTGCTGTAGCTAGCGTTGCAACAAGTAGGGTTGCAAGACAACGTGGTCTTGCAAGTAAGGTAACTGCGCAAGCGATTGCAGAGAGTGCTGCCAACGGTGCTGCGATGTCAATGCTCGGCATGTTTGATCAGGGGTATTACGAAAAATTCGGATTCGGGAACACCGTGCCATGTCGCATCTCAACTTTTGACCCGGTAAACTTGCGGGTGCCGCGGCTTACTCGATCACCAAAACGATTGAGCAAAGATGATGCCAAGGCCATGCACGATTGTCGTCGTCTGAGAAAACGATTTCACGGTGGTTGTAACTTGGATGGTTACGGTGAAACCAAAGCAACAACCATCTGGCAAGAACATGGGTTCGGTCTTGGGTTTGAAAATGATGAGGGAGTGCTGACACACTTCATGTGGATCAAACCTAAAGGCGAGCACGGTCCCTACAGTGTCTGGTTTACGGGTTGGGAAACTCACGAGCAATTTATTGAACTACTGAGTGTATTAAAATCATTGTCGGACCAAGTACATGGCATTCGGATGGCAGACCCCCCTCGTTTTCAACTGCAGGATTTTCTCGATAGGCCCCACGCAACCTTTCGATCAAGAAAGGGAGGAGATTTCGACAGTGATGTACTGAGCCAAGTCTGGATGCAGTGTCGTATCCTTGATCTACCCGTGTGTATTGGGGCAATGAAATTTTGCGGCAAGCCCATCTCGTTTAATTTGGAGTTAACAGACCCAATTGAGAAATATTTGCCCAAAGAAAGCAATTGGAGGGGTATAGGTGGAGGGTGGATCATTCGATTGGGGGAAGAGTCTTCGGCAACACAGGGGAGAGATGATTCACTCCCAACCGCTTCTTGCACAGTCAATGATTTGTCGCGAATTTGGTTTGGCTCTTCGACCGCTGAATCGGTGGCGCTAACCGGTCACTTCAGGGCGGATCCAGAATTGATTCAAGCCATCGACAAACTTGTTTGCGTTCCCATACCTGCGGTAGATTGGGATTTTTGAAAACTCGCCGAGAGTGAATTTCGCTTAGTTGGTTCAAAAACTCACCCTTGGTGAGTTTTATTGGTGTAAAATCTCCAAACTCACGTTGGGCCTGTGGCGGAATTGGCAGACGCAGGGGACTTAAAATCCCCCGAGGATTAAACCTCATGAGGGTTCGAGTCCCTCCGGGCCCATTCCGGTACCACCACTTGTTCATG
>JABHZL010000032.1 GCA_018656645.1 Phycisphaerae bacterium | reverse complement strand
TCAAATAATTCAATTCGAACATTGCCGTAGATATCCCCAGATTCAATCAGGCCATTTGGCGCGTGTGCGCTTGCGATGTCTCCTGTTATGCGAACGATCTGGTCAACTTTGAGGAATAATTCAACATCAGGATCAGTCATTTCCATCCATCCATATCCCATATCAGGGGGAGATGGGTCGAGCGCGGTACATCTGTACCTTTGCGTAGGATTCCCGTTCGAATCAGTTTTGTTAATCCAGCCACCGGAAGTGAGTGTTACGCCGATTTCAGCAGAAGTCACTTCTGCAATTTCGACATTTGCAGATGGGGCTTCAAGCAAATCAATGACGTCATCGCTTTTGGCAAGTTCTACTTGGCTCGGTCGTCGGTCTGAAAGTGCGAATAACAGAATAACAAGTAATATGCAAAAGCTCCCTGTGATGCCAACAATCATCCACGTTAATTTTTTAGATGCGAACTTGCTAGGATGTGGAGGTGGTTCTGGGAGTAAAGTGTTGCGAGGAGATTCGTTCTTGCTCATGCGATGCGTCCATTCATTGCTGTGCCGTTGTTGTTTTTAGTGCGTCGATGGCATCCTGCCAACTTCCTGTTTCTTTCATGATATGTTCAATTGCGTCGCGGACTGCGCCGCGCCCACCATTTCTAGGTGTGACCCAGTCAGAAATATCTTTTAGTTCTTGTGCAGCGTCTCCAACAGCGATTGCGTACCCAACATGCTGCATGACTGCTATGTCTCCAAGGTCGTCGCCAACAAATGCTGTTTGTTCAGTCGTTGCGCCGAGTTTGGAGAGTATTTGGTCAAGGTCTGCAATTTTGTCTTTGCTCCCTTGTATGACATGGGTAATCCCAAGTTCTTTTGCCCTGATGTTGACGCATTCCGCTTTTCTTCCACTGATGAGAATAACTTCGTTGCCCGCTTTGATCCACAGTGAAATGCCGAGCCCGTCGTGTACATGGAATTGTTTGTTTTCAACACCTGTGTATTGCGTGAAGATGATGGTGCCATCAGTGAGGACGCCATCGACATCAAGTGCTAGGACCGAAATGTTATCTATTGCATTCATGTGGAGAGTTTGAGGACGTCGACTGCGCCGCCGCATTGCAAGTTCATGGCGATTGCTGCTTGGACAGCGTCAGTTGCAACGGATTCAATATCATCCGTTCTGTTGTACAGCGTGTAAAGGACGCCGATGGCATATTCGCCCCCGGAACCAATTGCGTAGTAACGATTCAGTGGTGTTACACCAAGGTCGGAGGCAACTGTAAAGATGCCGCCGGCATTAGCGATCAGAAAAGTTGAATCTAAATCTCCAAAGGGTGAACTGTTATTTGCCGCTTGGTCGTTGACAAATGTGTAGTGTTCATGCAATGCTCGCCAAAAATCTAAGAAGAATGAAAATATTTTCCTTGCACTAGTTAAGTCTGGTGTAGGACGAGTTGCTAAAAAGTCATTCAAGATGTCGTCATACACTGCCCACCCTGCGCCGCCAATTAGTGAGTCGCCAATGCGCCCAACTTTGCTCGTGCGAGCATTTTCTTGAGGCATGTGTTCAGAATCGCCAAAGCTTGTGAGTGTATCAGCAGCCATGACGACTTGATTGTGTTTTCTAATTGCAACGATTACTGACATGGCTACTCCGTAACGACTTTCATCGCGATAAGGTCTTGGACATCAATTAATCCGATTGGTCGATTTTGATCATCAACGACAGGTATTTCATCAACTCTATGTTCGGTAACAAGTTGTTTGGCATCTCTTACGAGTGCAGTTGTTGCGAGTCGTCTTGGATTTGCAGTTGCAACTTCTCCAATGACACATTGCATTGGCTGTTCGCTGTCAATCACCAATCTTCTCAGATCGCCATCAGTGAAGATGCCAACTAGTTTGTTGTCATCGTCCACAAGCAATATAGCTCCAGCTCTGCGTTTAGCGGTGGTGGGTCTTGCAGCAAGCAGCGCTTCCCCAACAAGTGTAGATCTATGAACAGTGGGGAGGTTGTCGCCAACCTTGAATCGTAATATCTCGGTGATCGAGCGAAGCCCCGCTCCAAGCATTCCACCTGGGTGATGCTTATGAAAATCATCTGCAGAAAAGTTACGTCGCCTTGAAACGGCGAGACCTAGTGCATCGCCAATTGCAAGCGTTGCGGTTGTTGATGCAGTTGGGGCAAGATTAAGCGGGCATGCTTCCGTGATTGCACCTGTCGATAGGTGGACATCACACAATTTTGCAAGTGCAGAATCATTTGAAGAAGAAATGCCTATGCGAGGCACGTCGTCCGTTCGCAAAATTGCAGCAAGGTTTAAGACTTCCTCGGTTGTGCCTGAGTAACTCATGAGGATAACAACGTCGTTGTTTTTGATTGAACCGAGATCGCCATGAACTGCCTCAGAAGGATGTACAACGTGCGATGGTTGTCCAATGCTTGAAAAAGTAGCAGATAGTTTTGCGCCAACGAGACCAGATTTGCCCATTCCACTGAAAATGACATGTCCCTCGCAACATTCGAGAATATCAATCGCTTTTGACCAGCGAGAAAGGGTTTCTGGGTTTGATGCTATTTCAGCAGCAACTCGATTGATAGCATCTGATTCTGCTTGAAGAACCTCGCAAAGGAAGGTGCTTTCAGCGGCATTTACGGACTCTTGTTGTGGGCGTGGAGCGTTCATAGGGGTTATGATGCAATTGTACCGCAGGAGCAGTAGTGAGCACATGATTTTACCACAAGAGCAATTTAGAGTCTCATTAGACGCCTTTGATGGGCCCCTTGACCTCCTCCTATACCTAGTTCGGAGGACAGAAGTTGATATTCAAGATATTGAAATAGCAAAGGTTACAGACGAATACCTTGCAGTTCTCCACCATGCGACCTCAATCGATATTGATATGGCAGGAGAGTTCCTCGTGATGGCGGCGACGTTA
>JABHZL010000022.1 GCA_018656645.1 Phycisphaerae bacterium | reverse complement strand
TTACGTTAAAAACAAAAAAGAAATATCAGATGTCGCATCGCTTTTATCAAATATTGAGGGTGTAGATCAAGTGCTTCAAGGAAATGAAAGAGGAGATCTTGGACACGAACGATGCGGTGAACTTGTTGTGATCGCCAAACAAGGTTATTGGTTTACACACGACTGGTGGAAGAATGAATCATCTGCTCCTGACTATCAACAAACTGTGGACATTCATCGAAAACCAGGGTACGACCCACGCGAACTTTTTCTAGCCAAGGGATGGCGTGGGTGCAAACCACGCATTGCGCTAAAAATTCTTGCAAAAAAAATGGGATTTACTACTTTGTTCGATGTTATAGAAACCGATCCTTCGGTGGTTCAGGGTTCGCATGGTCTAATTCCTGCAATGGGAGCAACAGCACCAGTGATTATTCCACCAAAAACAATTACAGGTGATAATCCAATTCCCGCGACATCTTTTAAAGAGTTAATTCTTTCGTGGATGGAACTGTCTTAGTTCGTTTAGTTCGCTGAGCCTTTTTCCATACTCGTCATAAGCAGAACAAGGTCCATCATATCGACAACACCATCAGTGTTAATATCACTAGTGTTTGGTTTCGGGCACGCAACAACTTGTTCGTCACAACTTGAATTAGGTCCAAGCCATGAACCTCCTGCTTGCACGCATGATTGTTCGTCAACTATCAAGCAACCAGTGCCGACACAACACGCTCCAACTGCGCGTCCTCGTGCAACCATGTATCCGCCCGTACCTTCAACTGTGTCGTGCACAGTTTTAAAGAAATTGTCATCACCAATACCTTCGATGTATGTAGCTGAACGGTGTCCTCGATACACAGCGTTACCACTAAACATTGCTACGTTGTTATTAAAAATTGTTTTTGTTATACGACCAGTGCTATCGTAATCGTAAAGTGCGCCACCGTTATATTGAGATTTATTCTTTCGGAATGTACAAGAAATTACACTCGCATTTGATCCGTAGTTATACATTCCACCACCACCATAACTAGCGTAATTATTAGAAAATTCGGTGTCACGTATTTCAGGAGCACCCTTTGTGTTGTAAATGCCAGCGCCTCGATCAGCCTTGTTGGAGCGAATTTTACAAGAACGAATAATTGTATTACTCCGTTCCCCGTTGTAAATCGCACCACCTAGATAACTTGATTCGTTATCAACAAAAATGCAATTCAAAACAGTCGGACTCGAGTGGAGGCAAAGCAACCCGCCGCCAATTGTTTCTCGTTCTCCATACAGATCAGCATTGCCTGTTCCATTTGTAATTGTAAAACCATCAATTCTCGTGCTTGGCCCTTCGCCATTGATACATTTCACGACGCTGTCACCTAATCGCCACCCGTCAATTATCGTGACTGATGGCCCATTTTCGCTTTTCAGAGTGATTGCCTTGCCGTTGAAATTAATAGATTCGTAATATCGACCCGGAGAAACAAGAATTGTGTCATCGCCTTGCGCCTTATCAATCCCCTCTTGGATCGTTTGCACATCCTCGGGCACAAAAATTGTTTCCGCCATCGCAGAAATGTCGCAAACCCCTATGAATAACAGGGGTACGATCATCAGTTTTGTAATACACGTGTGCAGTTTCATGCCTTCGACTTCTTATTGCCCACTAGGGCATATCCAATACTCTAACACCACATTTGGGCTATTGTAAGCCCCAAACCTCTTACCTACAATGGTTTCCACCATTTAGGAGGCAAACTAGGAAATCCATATCGACCATACCGAATATGTGGGCAAAATCGCCATCTGTGCGGTTTACTAGCAGCCGTTATAGGACTTGCATATACCATGTCATCAATGAATCTCCATAACGCCAGAATTGACACCCTAAACAGTACGGCAGAGGGTATAGGATCGTTCGTTTTTTCTCATTTTCATCAGAAAAAACTAACATTTAGTACAAAAAATGATGGAAGTATTGTCACCAAAGTTGACCAAGAAGCAGAATTGCGTGCTCGAGATCTCCTCCTGACTCAGTACCCAGACGATGGTTTCTTAGGTGAAGAACATGGTGAAATTGCAGGATCAAGTGGGTACCGGTGGGTAGTTGATCCAATTGATGGCACCGCTTCTTTTGCCCGGGGCGTCCCATTATTTGGAACACTCATTGGTCTTGAACTTGAGGGGGAAGCTATTGCTGGCGCAGCAAATTTACCTGCTCTTGACGAGTCTATTTCTGCGGTTGTTGGCCAAGGTGTCAAATACAAAAACCAACGTACAACAGTATCAGACACCTCCTCGCTTGAAAACGCAATGATTTGCACCACCTCTTTTGATTATTACAAACAAACGAATAGCGAACAAATACACAGCCTGCTGTTACAACATGCAGGATCAATCCGAGGGTGGAGTGATTGTTTTGCATATCTGTTGCTGTGCACAGGACGAATTGATGCCGTTGTAGAGCCACTTCTATTTCCGTGGGACATTATTCCTTGGCTTCCAATTATTCAGGAGTCAGGTGGAAAATATTCCCCAATTGCTCAAGGAGGCATTGCATCTAACCACAACTTGCATGACTCCCTTTATCATGCACTGCATGAAAACACTACCAATTGAAGAAACAGCTCAGGAAATCAATCAGCCTAAAGCACTTGCAGGTGTTGCTCGTGTTGCAAACCGTTGGCAAGAATCTGATGGTGATGGCGAAACATTCAAATCGTTTTGCATTAAACACTTTATTACTGATGAATCAGATCGTGCACGTCTTCTCGACCGATACGAAAGTGCGCTAGGAAGCATCGGCGGACACTTGTATGAAATTGGTCGGCACTTACGAAGGTGGACTGATCTTCGTGGTGACGAGATGCCTGAAGTAGATAACCTCATGGCAATGTTTGACCCTTGTCCTGATCTCTCTGATCAATTCTATAAACAAAAAATTGCTTTTATTGCATTGCTCAATTTTGATCGGCCAGACTTGTCGACTATGCTCGATCAAGGCGATTCATGGTCCACAGACAAATGGGCAGAGGTACGAGCTGGCTGGGCATTTGGTCCAAGAATTCCTGCTGAAGTAAACGACCGCGCGCGGAAACTTGAACACGATGCAGATATGTTTGTCAGTGAATTTCATGTTCCTGTTGGATGCATGATCGACGACGAAGGCAAACCATGGTTTGAAAAAGATCGTAAGTTGATTGCACATTGGTTGATCCGAGAAGAAATCAAAGCGGGATACACAGAAGATAACGGCATCAATAAACAACGTGCGCTCTCATGGGTCATGGGCAGACACATTGATGGCACACTTCCAAAGAGCGTTATGAATTCAACGTGTGAAGGCAAATGGGATCCACGGAAAAATACTATTGATGGAATTGAACAAACAGATATTCTTGGACCTGTTCGCTACGAGCAATTACTTTCGCAGCGGTCAGTTGCCAATGATTACGACATCTATTTTGAAGAACATCCAACAGCGATCGCTCGAAAATTCGATTTAGAGAGAGAAATTCCTGAAAAAAGTGTTGAAGCATTGATGATTGAGTTGCTTGAAGCACCAGTGAGAAAAGACATTGCTAAGCTTCTTTCTAAACAACTCGGCCGGCCGCTTGAATCATTTGATATCTACCTTGAAGATATTTCAGAAAGTGGATCTGCTGCCGAACTTGATGAAAAAGTAACTGCAAAATTCAAAGACGAACTTGTGTTTCAGGACAAGTTGCCTGAGGTTTTGCGGGACCTTGGATACAGTGATGAAGACGCAGAATTTTTAGGCACTCGCGTCAATGTTGAAATTGCACGTGGAGCTGGGCACGCGATGCGTCCGGGCATACCTGAATATCATGCATGGCTTCGAACAAATCGCCTAGACGACCGACTCGGCTGGGACGGATTTGACACAGCTATGCACGAACTTGGACACAACTTAGAACAACTGATCTCTACACACTTTGTACCAAGACCGCTACTTCGCAATGTTCCAAACACTGCTTGCACTGAAGCGTTCGCATTCTTGTATCAAAATAAGGCACGGGAAGTTGTTGGTATTCAAGAAGATGATGAAACAAAGGCATTCGCAGTCGCTTCGATCGAAGGATTGTTGTCGGCATGCCAAATTGCAGGTCCATCGCTTGTGGAGTTGTACACGTGGCGATGGCTCTATGAAAACCCAGAGACAACTCCCGAAGTGTTACGTGACAAAATGATCTCAATCGCTGACGATGTGTGGAACAAATATTTCAAAGATCAATTTGGCGAAGATCCGTATCACATCCTTGCTGCATACCAGCACATGATTGGATATCCACTCTATCTTGCAGATTACACCATAGGTCATGTCATTAGCCATCAAATAAAATCCCACATGCGGGGTAAGGATCTTGCTGGTGAAACAAAACGTATTTGTTCTATTGGTCGCCTCACGCCTGATTTATGGATGAAACGTGCCGTTGGAAATGGTATCAGTGCGAAGCAGTTGATCGACGACGCCAAAATTGGTCTCACGCAAATTTGACCACTTGGTCAAATTAATCCCAGATAAAAACGGGACCGTCTTCGGTCATCTCTGAAGTGATGCCAAACATGGTGTCATCTTTATTGTCCCCGCCTTCAAGGATAAACAGGTTGTCACTTTGCATATCGTCATCCCGCATCCACTTGATTGGAGTCTCAGTTTGTTCTTGCCACTTAATCGAACCATCGTTGTAACAAACCCACCCTCGCCACTGTCCATCTTTATCAAGCGTAAATGAATCCGTTTGTACTTGGCCATCTCGTGGTCCACGGTTCCCTATGATTGGAAACGTTCCTCGGGCATCATTTCTCCACCATCTTTTCAAACGCTCGCCATACAACGGCATGTGTGCGTATGAAACGTTTGACATCGTATTAAAATCAGTCGAAAAATTTGGATCCCAATATTGACCATCACGAGTGTTAATGGATCGCCAACTATATGAAGCTGTTTCAACCCAACCGTTGTCGCCTTTAGCAATCAAAGTTTCTGGCGTCGTCAAATTTTGAGCAATCATTGCTGACCAAAAATTAGCAGACGTATTTTCTTGCACATCTAAACTTTCAGACAAGTCACTAGGAACCAAAAAATCATTGTTTCTTCCAAATGAATCAGCGATTAACCCCTGTACCATTGTTTGAAGTTGGATTTGGTTTTGCATTCCCCACACGGAACTTGGCGCAGCTTCTCCATTGCCAGTCACCGTTTTGTTCATCGAATTCATCATAATTGCTGAAAGCACAACGACGCACAAAAGAGATATCAGCATACCGACAAGAGAAAAACCGTGTTTATAGTTCATGTGATCATTCTAATCGTTCATGAACTTGGGAGCACATTTCCAAGGTCTAAGCAGTCATACGATGGTTCGCACGTGACATCAGTTCCCCATTGATCAACAACAATCAACAAATCTTCGACGCCAATCTCCAAATCGCTGTTTATGTCTGCAGCGCATGCCTCGCCTCCCCCGCTAGGCTCTGCGGGTACATCAATCCAGTCGCAGTTTGCGCCAGTTATTTGGCAACCATTCATCGTTCCACCGTACCGCATTTGGATTCGACCATCTGACCAGAGTCGGTGGTAAACAACATGCCGATCAGGTACAGAATAACCACCCCCTTGTTCAGAAGTCACTCCGAACCACACTACTGACGGACCAACTGATGATGTTGTTGTCGACACAACCGACGCTGCAAATGCTGTTGTATTTCCATTTCCTAATCCAAGACCGATCGATAAAAGACCTGCGCCCACAATACCGATCGCTACAGACATTGCTTTATTTGACATATTTTCTCCTTTTGATTAATAGCCATCCTAGTAAAACGAAACGGTGCAATCAAGAGAAAAACTACCTCGGAGGTAGTTTCTCGCTTCAGAAGTGGGCCGGCCCGGATTCGAACCGGGGACCGAACGATTATGAGTCGTTAGCTCTAACCGCTGAGCTACCGGCCCGATAGCCGATTAAGAGAAATCAGCTAAGAATGGGCATGATACAAAGACTGACGTACAATGCCCAACCTTGGCTCCGGTAGCTCAGCTGGATAGAGCAACGGTCTTCTAAACCGTAGGTCGCAGGTTCGAGTCCTGCTCGGAGCGTTCCTCGCTTGAAGAGAAAGTTTCGCGGCTTACGCCGCGTTCCT
>JABHZL010000096.1 GCA_018656645.1 Phycisphaerae bacterium | reverse complement strand
ATCACAACAATGGTTGGACAGCCAATCGAACACCGTTTGAGCCATTTGCTCTCAGGAACACCTGCTGCGATCGCGATCAGTATTTACGGGGAAGACCTCGATAAACTTCGAAGTATTGCAAAAAGAATTGAAGTTACATTGAAAAATGTTCCAGGGGCTAGAGATGTCAATGCAAATCGCGAAGTCATGATTACTTCACTCCCTATTCAGTACAGACATTCTGAACTTGCTTCTTTTGGCCTAACCCCAGCAGAAGCAGCTGAACAAGTACGTGAGGCGATGTATGGAGAAGTTGTTGATACCGTGAACCAAGGAACGAAACAATATGATTTAGTTGTTCGACTTGATCCAACCCAACGTGAAACTATTGAACAAGTTCGTAACCTACTTCTACGTGGGCGAGGTGGTGCAATTGTTCGCCTTCGCGATGTTGCCGATATTGGCCCTCAGCGATCAAGTAATCTTATTACTCGCGAAAACGCTCAGCGCAAAGCCGTTGTTTCGCTCAACGTTGCAGAGGGTTCAAACTTGGGTGATCTCATCGGAGAGGTTCGCCTTTTAGTTGACCCAATTGTTGAGGGAGCGGGCTACACCGTTCACTACGGTGGACAGTTTGAGGCGCAACAGTCGGCGACAAAAACAATCCTCACTTCTGGATTCGCCGTTGCAATACTTATTCTGATGCTGCTTCAAATTTCTACGGGCTCCATGCGAGCCGCGTTGCTTGTCATGGTCAACATGCCTCTTGCACTCATTGGTGGCATCGCAGCAATTTACCTCACCGAAGGTGGCGGGATTATTTCAAACACAATCGCACTCCTTGGTCTAGGCGGAACATACGTTGCGCCGGTTATTTCGATTGCAAGTATGGTTGGTTTTATTACGCTCTTTGGCATTTCTATACGCAACGGTATTTTGCTCATCAATCACTACAACCATTTGATGGAGAATGAAGGTGTTTCTATCACTGATGCTATTTTCCGTGGCTCAATGGAGCGACTTGTTCCAATTTTAATGACTGCGCTCGCTGCGGCGCTTGGTCTTGCTCCTCTTGCACTTGCTGCGGGAAAACCTGGCAGCGAGCTCCTTGCTCCCCTCGCAATCGTCACACTTGGAGGATTACTAACTTCAACTGTTCTAAATCTTATCGTCGTCCCTGCGGGCTTCTCGCTTGTCTTTGACAAAACAAAAACGCATTCTTGAAAGGAAACGGACATGCGATTTTTATTATTAGGAACTTTACTCATAATTGCTGCTTGCGGGAGTAACGAAGAAACCAAACCATCAACTACAACTACTCCTGTTGTAGAAGCACCCACAAAACAACCTCCTGCTGATGCGCATGGGCACGATCATGGAAACCAAAAAACAATTGCTGAGACAATTACACTTGCTGGTATAACACTTCGTGTTGCTGCACAAGGTGCACTCAAGCCAAACTCCGAATACCATCTTGAAATAGCACTTATTGAAGGTATTCCCGGCGCGACCGTTCGTCTTTGGATTGGCGAATCAGATGGTATCGGATCAATGAAGACCAAAGCAGATGGGCATGGCGATCATTATCACGCGCACGTGCAATCACCTGCTGAGATCAATGACAAGACCGCCCTCTGGATTAAAGTGCAAACAATCAAAGGTGATATTGGAATAGGTTCTATTGCTTTGAAATAAGAAAACTACCTCGTAGGTAGTTTACGAACTTGATATTGTTACGCCAAGGTGCCATTCATCCACGCCGAAGCTTTGCTGAGGCGACCTCCTCGTCATCATCTCCGCTTGGGATAATTGCGTCTAATACTCAGTATTAATTAGTCCACTTCGCCTGTTGCGTTTATGAGGCTCGATGACAAGTCCGTGTGATGGTGTACCATTTTCCAGCCACCTTTTTCCTTACGAAAAATGTTGGTTGCTCGAAACCGAACTTCTATAGGTTCACCACCTGCGGTCATGTTCTGACCCACCTCATCGGTTACGGTATAGCCCATACATGGACCAGCAACGACATGCAGGTGTTCAGCTACTACCTTCCCCCCTAGGTGCAATGATGCTTCGCGATTCCATTCTTCACCAACCAACGCCCAACCAACAATTCTTCCACCCATTGGTCCTAGTTGTGAAACATCATCCTCATGCGACCACACTTTATCCATCGGAGCAATGTTGCCGACAAACATTTGGTTGAGTGCTGAATAAAACGCATCACTTGCTTTGCGTACACCAGCGACATCCATCTCAGTTGGTGGGCAACAAATTGATGCTTCCCCGTTACGGGTTGATGGATAGCATTGGGTAACCTTTGCTGTACATCCAACAAATCCTAAGAAAATTATTGCCATTATGGTTGTTTTGAACATAAATATTACTTACCTCTCGTATTTTCAGAAGGTGACTAGCACTACATATATATAACTCCCCCAATTGGACTCGAACCAATGACCTAGCGGTTAACAGCCGCTCGCTCTACCAACTGAGCTATAGGGGATCAGGAATCGGGGATTATAGCAAAACAAACCCGATAGCAAAGGGGGTTGAAGAATCTCCCCAAGATTCCTACAATATGGGGCTCCCCTACCAAAACAGGGGAATTGGAGACCTATTATGAAGAACGAAATCCATCCTAAATACTACGACGATTGCAAGGTGATGTTCCGCGGCGAACACGTTATGACTGTTGGCGCCACTGTCCCTGAACTACACGTTGACATTTGGTCTGGATCACACCCGTTCTACACCGGCAAATCCGCCTTTGTTGATGCTGCTGGTCGGGTCGAAAAGTTCCAATCTAAATTTAAGGGCGATTACTTCAAGAATAAGAAAAAGAAGTAAACCCCCGAAGCTAGTTTCTTTACATCCGATACTATGCGGTAATGAGCGAACGCATCCCTGAAAATGTTGCAGAGAAATTGCGTGAGATCGCTGATCAACACGCCGATCTCGCTGCGCAATTGCTAGATGTGGAAATTCTTTCCGATCACCGCAAGGTAACTTCGCTCTCAATTAAGAAGGCTGCAATCGCCCCACTTGTCGAACAGTTTGAATCATACGAATCCACATTAGAGCAGGAACAAGAATGCAATGAACTACTTAGTGGAGACGATGCTGAACTCGCTGCAATGGCAAAAGAAGAGCTGCCACAAATAAATACAAAACTTGCAGAACTTACCGAGTCTATTCAAAAACAACTTGTCACTGCAGATGAACAATCTGTTGGGTCAGTTATTCTAGAAGTGAGACCAGGTGTCGGCGGAGATGAAGCTGCTATTTGGGCCGGCGATTTGAAAGATATGTATGTACGATTTGCTGGCATTCGAGGGTGGAAGATCGAGGATATGGGTGGCACAAAAGACATCATTATCAATATCGCCGGAGAAGGTGTATGGACAAATCTAGGTTTTGAAAGCGGAACACACCAAGTTAAACGCGTTCCAGCGACAGAAACACAAGGTCGCATTCACACATCAACTGCAACAGTAGCCGTTCTTCCAGAACCTGAAGAAGTAGAAATTGATCTTGATCCAAACGATGTCAAAGAATCAATTACTACATCAACTGGGCCCGGTGGTCAAAATGTAAACAAGGTTGCCACTGCAGTCCATTTGATTCATGAACCCTCTGGAATTGAAGTTCGGATGCAAGACACAAAAAGCCAAGCACAGAACAGAGAAAAAGCGTGGAAATTACTCCGCGCTCGGTTGTTTGAAGTACAAAAGGCAAAAATTGATGCTGAACGTGCGGAGGCACGTAGTTCAATGATTGGAAGTGGAAACCGCGCAGAAAAAATTCGCACATATCGCTATAAAGATAATCTCATTGTTGATCACAGAATCAGTGGAAATTACAACTTGTCTGATACGATAAGCGGCAACATGCAGCCAATGATGGATCAACTTATCGAAGCAGAAACCGCAAGGCGATTAGCAGAACTATAAAAAATGTTTGAAATAGACAAACCAATTCAACAAAACCAAGTCATGCCTATCGTTGTTGGTACTAATTTAAGCGCAGAACTTTGCGATCGTCGCCGCGCAATGTTTTTACAACAAGCAATCAGTGCTTGGATGCAAGAGCAGGAAATTGATGATGCACCCTGGCCACTTGTTTGCAGCGATCTTTGGTACCTCAATGACACCGAACTTCGCGTGCAACCAACCATTTGCATCGGGAACCCAGACGTCAATGCAGCTACTGCAGCCCTTTCATCTAAACTTGAAACCGTGCATCTTGAAGAAAACCGATTTCACATTCAGCTCGATCCCGAATTTATAGACCTCAGGTGTTGTATTTGGGGTGTAGATGATGAGAGTACGCAAGCGGGTATGGACTACTTCGTTTGCGGGTATCTCCCCCACTTTCTTGGATCAATATTTGGAATTCGAACGCATTAACCCTTGCCCTGCTCAGTTTTTACGCGTACTCTGTTAGTGCGGATGAGCGTGGCGGGTTTTAGACCTAGTACACCTTTTTTATTTCTCGGACATACGCTCATGACTCACATACACACAACGAAACGAACACCACTACTCGGTTTTACCCTTGTTGAAATCCTTGTTGTGATTGCAATCATCGCAATTTTGGCAGGTATTCTCCTCTCTGCTCTTGGCGGGGTACAAGAATCTGCGAAGAAAACAAAAGCAAAAAGCCTCATGCAAGCTTTTGCAAGAGCATGCGATATTTTTGCACTTGACCATGGGAGGTACCCTGGAATTTTGCCAGAAAGTGCAGTCGATGGTATACACATCACATCAATGCAAAACGCATTGCTTGAACTCATGGGTGGAGCAAGAGTAAAAAGTATCAACTCGCCAAATTCTGTCATCAACGAGTTTGACAATTTCTCCTCTGGTCCAGCAGTAGTTATTGAAAATTCTGCGTTTTTTGAAGATGATGCAACTACATCGAACATACGTTGGGATCTAACGTTTGATCAAAACAGGTTTGGCGAGGGGCCTTTTATTGGCGGGCGTCAATACGAACCATACTTCAGCCCAAAGTCTGCAGATCTTCTATATGCCGCCTATGACAATAACAGTGTTCCAACTAGTAATGACCTCGGAGATAGTTTCTTTTTTCCAACATTGATCGATACATGGGAAACACCCATTATGTATTTCAGATCATCACGAACTTCTGGTCCTGTTATTGCAGCTTCTGATGCTGATGCAAATACACCCATGCCACAATTTGAAATCCAAAGCGATTTACAATTTTTTGATCCTACTGATCAAATTATCAACGTCAATGGCAGTTTGTTTGGGACTGGATCGACCACTGAAGATAGACTTGCCTGGCTCACTCTTCTTCTCGCTCATCCAAGTTTCTGGGATATTGATGAAACAAATGCTACTCCTGATTTCCAAGACGGTGTGGCGTGGGGAACTGCTCGTGGAAGGTACATGCTCTTGTCTGCAGGACAAGACACGATCTTTTTAGAAAAAGAAAATCAACCTGTGGATAATTCCGGCTCTCCAATTTCAACTCCCTACGGAGGTGAAATCAATCCAAGCATGATGGACAACTTCGATGATGTCATTGTGCATGGTGGCGCATGAGTGGAGTTCAGCAATGTGTGCATGCTAAAAAAAGGCTCTCCCAAAGGGAGAGCCTTTTATAAATCAACTATTTTGATTACGCGAAAAGGTTTTGAGCATCAATAAACTCAATTACTTTTGCAACACATGTTTCAAGATCATCTTCGTGAGTCTTGATGTGTAATTCAGCATTCGCTGGTTCTTCGTATGGCGCATCAATACCAGTGAAACCCTTGATTTCACCAGCGCGTGCCTTCTTGTACAAACCTTTTGGATCACGTTCTTCTGCAGCTTCTAGTGAAACGTCAATGTAGCACTCAAAGTAAGGAACATCGTTTTCTGCATGAAGTGCACGAACCGCATCGCGATCTTCAGCATAAGGGCTGATGAAACTAGCGATGGAAAGAACACCTGCATCTGCGAAGAGTTTTGAAACTTCACCAATTCGGCGAATGTTTTCAGTTCGATCTTCTGGGGAGAAACCAAGGTTCTTATTCAAACCCATACGAATGTTGTCGCCGTCAAGTCGATATGCGTGATGACCACGACTTAATAGCACTTGCTCAACTGCGACTGCAATCGTGGATTTGCCAGAACCAGAAAGACCAGTAAACCAAAGAGTTGCACCCTTTTGTCCCATGTTCTTGAGTCGTTCTTCGGCAGTTACGGTGCCTTCATGAAATGTAATGTTTGTTGCTACTTGTTCAGCCATTGTTTTTTCCTTCTAGGATTATCGGGGAGAGGGTTCGGGGGTTATGCGGTAACAGTTGATGTTGCCCATTCGATGAGGACGTCTGCAACTTCAGGACGCGAGAATTCGGCAGGTGGCCGCTCGCCTTGTTCTAGAAGTGCTCGAACTTTTGTTCCTGACAAGAAGATTTGGTCGCCTTCGAGTTTTGGGAACGTTTTGGAACTAACCATACCTTGTGCTTTCTTCGAATACGCAGCGTGTTCAAATTTAAGTGGAACAATACCGATTTCTTCAGCAGTAAAGTTATCAAAGATGTTTTGTGCATCGTATGTACCGTAATAATCACCAACTCCTGCATGATCACGACCAACGATAAAGTGGGTTACGCCGTAATTTTTACGAATAAGTGCGTGTAATACTGCTTCACGTGGACCAGCATATCGCATTGCTGCTGGCATTACGGAAAGTGCTGTGCAATCTTTTACAAAGTAGTTGTCGATGATTGTGTTGTAACAATCCATTCGTACATCTGCTGGAATATCGCCTTCTTTTGTTTCGCCAACAAGTGGGTGAATGAGAAGACCATCACAAATTTCTTGTGAGCATTTGCACAGGTATTCATGTGCACGGTGAATTGGGTTACGAGTTTGGAATGCAGCAACTGTTTTCCAGCCTCGGTTCGCAAAATCTTCGCGTGTTGCAGCAGGTGCAAGACGGTATTCAGTAAATTGTTCGCCTGGTTCGACTTCTGGTGTGACTGTTGCAACATGAATGTCGCCACCGACAAGCCATTCGCCTTCGTCCATCACTTGCTTTGCACCTGGGTGAGCATCATCTTCAGTGCCAAACACATTTGGAATTTCAAGTGCTTTGTCGTGTGCGTAAATTTCATCACAATCAACGATTGCCATGAACGTTCCATCTTCGTGGTAAAGCGCCGCTTTGCCACCTTCATTCAACGTTGCTTTCACATCTTCATCTACTGCGAGCGTGATTGGAATTGGCCAAACAGTGCCATCGGCGAGCCGCATGTCTTTGCAGATTGATTCAAAATCTGCTTTCTTGCAGAAGCCAGTAAGTGGGCTAAATGCGCCAATTGCGATCATTTCGAGGTCGCATGCTTGCTTCGTTGAGAGGGTAATTGATGGAAGATTTGCTGCTTCTTCGGCTAGGTTGCCGCCAGCGAATCTGTTGACCAATGTACCGCCATGAGGGGCGATAAGGTTTCCTGTTGACATAGGGGTGAAACTCCAAATTTGAGGTGATAGAGGACAATTCTGACCCAGCCAACATAGACTGGAAATGGACACAAAATGCGTCGAAACGACCGATTGTAGAGACATCGGTATCCTAAATCAACCCATTTGTTCATAAATCAGACGAACACCTGTTCATCAAAAAAACAGTGCGTTTTTAAGCTAAAAACAGGCGTTTACGTATCTTTATTTTGGTTATTTTCTGCGCAATTTCACTCGTTCGTACACGTGGACAATTTCATCAACATATGAATTCCAATTCCATTTTGATGCAATATGTTTTTTTGCCTCAACTCCGATTTGTATGCATCTATCCCTGTCTGCAAGAAGAGAATCTAGAGCATTCGTTGTTTTCTCTACATCACCTATGGGTGTAAGGAATCCTGTTTGGCCGTCTATGACAAACTCTGGATTTGATCGTTGATCAGTTGTAATTACGGGTATTCCAGTTGCAAGCGTTTCCGCAATCACCAATTGTGGATCAATGCTCATGTGCCGTATAGGCATAACGACACAAAGTGACTCTAACAGCAGCTTAGGCAAAGTAATACCCTTATCGTAAGGAAAATGGTACACGTTGATATTTGGATAATTTTCTGCTCGTGACTCTATATCTTTAACCGGATCCCAATGTTGGCGGACAGCAAAATCAAAGTCAACATCTGGATATTTAGGAGCAAGGTTCTCATACGCTCCCATCGCAACATCGGCGCCGTTTTTTGTTGTTAAATCTCTCCAAAATAACACCCTGTGTTTTGGCTGTAACTGCGAACCATCATGTTCCTTCTCTATGTTCCGAATGATGCCGTGCCTGACTTGAGTAGCGTGAATACCTTCTTGCTCGAGGCGAGTTTTGACAAACGAAGTAGAAGTCACTATTTCATCTACGTTACTCCACAGCTTGTTCGTTATAACAGAAAATCGTTCTGGGAACTGTGCACCTAGAATCGTTACCACTGTTGGCGTTTTTAAACCAAGGTACTGAAGTCCACCAGCGAGATGCGCTGTTCGATTGTATCCAAACATATGAAGCACATCAAATTGTTGTTCTTTGCAAATATTTTTAATTTCAGAAACTTGCTTTTTCAATCTTGTAAGACTCAATCCATCCTTTTGATGGCTTTTCCTTTCGAGAACCCCCCCTCTCTTTCGAGAATCAGTTACAAAATGAATTGTCATTTCTGGATCTAAACAGAAAGGCAATGATCTGTCTTCACCGAATTCATTTGTAATAAGCTGGACTTCATGCCCCGCCTTCCTGAGAACATTACAACTTTCTAAAGGAACTTGTATGTGACCTGATACATTGTTCTCATATCCTTTTTGCCCATCGATAGCAGAAACGTAGATGCCAATTTTCATTGTCAAATCGTGTCCCAGTGTGAAAGATCTCGCTGCAAAAATTCAGAGAGTTTTTTATTAAACGGTTGAAAATGTTCGCCCAGTTTCGTTTTTGTATCTTGATTCATCGAGTGATAGGACCGGCCCTTTTTTTTTCGGTGTCTTCGGACTTTATCTCCAATCCAACTTTTACTAATTGTTGAAAGGAGAGACTTGAAACCAAGCTGATGAAGTCTTTTTCGTAGATGAGGAAACAATGAAGCGTTTTTGCGCTGACCAATTAAAGATGACTGAAACTTCTCATGAACTCCAATAAATCGTAACACAGTATTCAAATATTCTTGATCATTTGTGTGCAAATCATCGTAGAGAAGAAAAAGTACCTGGTCTCGATCGTAATATGTAAGAAGTTCATCTATTTGATCAATATACTGACCTCGTTCAAGCAAATCAGGATCCGATGCAATCGCTTCTTCAAATGTACTCCAGTTTGACTCAGCTTGTCTTGATTGAAAATTGCTATACGCTCGTTCAATAGGGTTTCGCATCACCATCAACAACTTTACATGCGGAAGATGTTTAGCCATCAGAGGAATTGCCTGTGGTAGACAATACCCTGTAGCGATTTCCCCAACAGCGAGGTGATCATCACTTGCAGCACTAAATTTAGAGAGATACCACTCTATGCCCTTGTCGTATTTACGATCAAAAAAATATGACTGTTTTTTAATGGGAAGAAATACCTCTGGGTGTTCCCTCAATGCAGCATCCGTCCACGTTGTACCACATCGCTGGCATCCAATCATCAGAAAAGTAATGTCAGAAGCTTCCTTTACCTGCATCAAATCAAATATAGCAGAAGAAGAATGAGGAAGGTGGATTTAATTCTCTAAGGTTGTAAAACACGACAAGGAATTTTAAGAAAAGGTCAATGTATCGACATACCGATGTATCTCAGAGAAATCATCAAAAGAATCGAACAAGATTGTAGTGAACCCCGTACTATCCCCCTTCTGCAATTGTATGTATCTACCCATCCCAACCAATTTTGTCGATTATGGCTCAATCTATAAGGAATAACACAAACTGATGGGTACACACCAGAAAAAAGAATTGTCAGAGAAGAAAAAGGGGGTACATCGAATCGTAACAAACTATGGACGCCTTATTGCCACAATGGCAATGGGCATTGCCACGGTTCCGTTGCAGATATCGTGGATTGGGATGGATGGATTTGGGCTTCTCGGACTTGTGGGCTCTTCTGTGGGAATTGGAGGGATGCTGCAAGACATGACAAGAAGTTCTATGGTTCGAGAACTAGGATCAGCATGGCATAAGAAGGATGACGACCTATTCAAAGAAACGTATGCAGCCTCCTTTAAGGTGAGCCTCATTGTCACGGCACTCACTGCAATAGTGTTCGGAGCCATCATTTCTATCATTCCACTTTTACAAATAAAAGAAGAATGGGTTACTCCTGCGCAATGGATTACAGCATGTGAAGGACTTGCAACTTGTGTAATCGTTCTCTTTTCTCCTACTATTAACCTGCTCATTGTCCGTGAACAATTTTTCTGGCACAACGCTTGGACTGTCATAAGGCGAAGCGCCTTTCTGATAGCAACCATCATTCCCTATTTAATCATGCAAGTGCACGATGTCCCCAAGGGTCTCTATATTTATGGAACAATCCTATTGATTATCAACACAGCAAGTACGTTGCTCTTAGTTGTAGGTACAACATGTACTGACAAACGATTCATCCCGACAATAAAGGGTTCAACGCCAATGGCGATGAAACGAGTTGTTGGCACTTTTGGTTGGAATAGCAGTGTTGTCCTCGCAGTTAATTTACAAGAACGAATTGCTGCATTTATCATGAATATCTTTTTTGGACTGTGGGGAAATGCTATTTTTTCACTCGCACTGAGGCTTGTCAGTTATATTCGAATGACAACGCTCGGTCTAACATTCGGGTTGGATTCTGTCAGTGTCAGGCTCAGTTCTGACGAAGATAAAAGCTCTTTACAAAACATGTTTCGTCACACCACACGTATGCTAAGTTTTGTTGCATTTCCTTCAATGGTAGTTGTGTTTGTTTTAGCGGAACCACTCATACGAATTTGGGTTGGGAGGAGTGTTACAAATCCATCTGAACTCCTTCCTCCTTCCGAATTACTTGTCAAAATTATGGTGCTTGGACTGACGTGTCGAGCCATTTCAGACGGCTGGATGAAGTTGTTTTATGGTGCGGGGCACATTCACAAATATGCACCATACGTTTTGATCGGGGGATTGTGTAACCCAATCCTATCCATACTTTGCATCAAACTGATGCCAGAAAGTTCAAATTATGCGGGTGCTGCTATTGCATATTCAACTATATTTCTTGTTGTACACATGTTCATTATGCCCAAGGTTACTTCTGGAGAAGTAAACCTTTCATTAAGAATTATTCTCGCACCACTTTTAAGACCGCTATTCATTTCTCTGGCACTCACGCCTGTATTGTTTATAGGATATTTCATCAGTGATACCTCATTGATGGGTTGGGTAGAACTACTTATCAGTGTCTCTGTGTATGGAGTTTTGTACGGAATCGCAAGTTGGTGGTTTATACTCTCAAAACGAGAGCGAAAGGGTCTCATTCGGCTGACTACTCAGGCAGTAACGTCCACTGCTGGATCTTCATAATCCTGAAAATCTTCTAAATGTGATCCATCATATTCGTAATACTCTTCTGTTTCTGTATCATCGTATAAAGATCCCTCTACATTGCCTTCTCGTATGTCATGCCACATTGCAATAAACCAGCAAGCAAGGACTACATGTAAGTAAGACCACGTATATGTAGGCCAATAAACAACTTGATTAAATAATCCTTGTATGTACATAGCCACAAGAAGGGCTAACAGAATGCTATACACCAAAGAGTCACCCGGTAAGTAACGTTTCATTTTCCACATTTTGTATCCGCAGAAAGTTGAATATACGGCAAGGCATAACATCGGAATCATCAATGTTATTCCACCAACATACATGAGGTCAAACCATGCATTATGAGCATGCATGCCAACTTCAGATACAGCTTTGAAATATGATTGATCACGAGAACCAAGCAACCCGAATATTGGTCGGTTTGGGAAAACATCCCGCCAATAGGCGGACCAAATTTCAAGTCGACCTGTTTCTAGTGAAGCAAATCGTTCTAGATTTGCCTGTTCGCCCATCGAAAGTACGAAAGGTATAGCAATAACTGCAACCACAATTCCAAAAAGTAACATGATTGGGCGCTTTGAAATTTTAAAAAGAACAGGAATCATCACCATCGCAATTGCGAGCATCGTTTGTCGACTTGCAGTAAGAAGTGCCATTCCAATTGTGAGCACAAGTATCCACATAAAGATTGGTCGCCACGACACACGTTTATATGTCATTGCAGCATATGCAAACAAGGGAGTTGCCAAGGCAAAGAGCATCCCTGTTTGATTGGCGTTCGAGTTGTATGGTTCCCACCGCCCAGAACCTTTAAGGAATGCATCCTCTGGGTACAAAATGAGATTTGACGCAGGAATTGCTATCGCAACAAAACAACCAAGCGTCAGTGCATTAATGATCCTCATGAGATCTGAATGAGAAACAACAGTGCGTGCTGTAAGGACACCAGCAATCGTGACGCAAATCCACTGGGACCGAAGAACAAATGCTAAGAGAAACTCTTGTACGGAAACAATGTACACCATTGCCCAGCAAGCAATAATGACAAACAGCCAACCTGCAAATGGAATGCTTCTCTTTTGACCTGGGTGTGTCAGTGCAGAAAATGCGACAAGGATATAAGCAACTCCAGAACTCAGTTTGGCTACTTGAGAAATCACGCCCAAATCTGGTGACCGCGCTATCGTCAGCCAGGGCACCAACACAACAAGACTTACAAACAATCGTTTTTCTACTGGAATGATAAAATAGCAAAATGCTAATATTAAAATAGGAGCTAGCAACAAAGGTTCGCTCATCACAAGCTCAAGATAGATCGTTGTCTTATCCATAAATAGTGCTAGTAGGTATCGGTCAACAGAGTGGGAGTTCTCGCCATTTCCATAAATATGGTAAAACTAAGAAATGAACAGTCCTAGATTTACAGTATACGTTCTTCTCGTCACTACTCTCATGAGCCCTAGCGTTTTTGGTGATTGGAATCCACAAGTGTATAACGCAATCAAATGGACTGCTGCCAACCAAGATCAAAATACCATTGAATACATTACAAGTGAAGGCATCACGCGCATTCCCATCGCATATCACGGTGGTGTAGATTGGAATGAATCTGGCGAAATTCAAAGTCAAGATATCCAGCGTTTTACAAAATGGGTACAGGGGCACATACCTGCAGATTATTGTGGACCAATAGTGTTAGATTATGAAAAACCATGGTGGAAAGAACTTGGTGCTCGATCGATCTTACCAACACGGCTTCAAGAAATTCTATCGATTTACATTGAGGGTGTTCGTACCGCTCAAGAGTTACTGCCAAATGCTCAGTGTGGATATTGGGGATTCCCTCTTTTAAGAAATACTGGGAAGGCATGGGCTGAAGAAGACCTCTCTGTTAAGCCATTAGTTTCACAATGTACCGGCCTCTATCCGGACATTTACGATGGTTCAATAGGAGTAGATACTTCAGCGATCGTTGAAAAGCACATTTCAAAAGTGCTTAAGCTCGCACAAGGAAAGATTCCTGTCTATGTGTTCGTTTCGCCACGATACACAGGGCAAGGAGGAGACCATTCGAACTTTATACCAAATGAAGCATTTCTGAAACAAGCCAATGCTGCAATGAAAGCGGTTTGGATTGATAACGAAGGTGTGCAACATCGTATTCAAGGATTAATTCTGTGGGACTCCTACGGTTTCACTCCCGAATCGGATTGGAATGAACTTGATCAAAAACACAAATATTATTTTCAACTTCTTAATGCGCTTGTAAAGGCTTGGGCGAAAGAAATGGTTGAAACAAAAGTTGAAACTTGTTTGTCCTCTTCGACATTTTGCCAATACGGGCTCCCTGAACCATTAAATAGCGCTTCTGAACTTGGCAATAAAAATCAGAAACCCCATGTAGGAAAACAAACTGAAGTGCGACCTGAATTAGAACACGACCGCGTTAAAAGCGGCCGTGTTCGTGATAACCGGGTCAGAGATTAACTTGCGTAATTAGTTTTCTTCTTGAAGACGACGCAAACGGCGAAGAAATCTAGCTCTGCGAAGAGATGCGTCAACTTGATTGTTCCTATCAAACTGCGGTTCATCTTCCTGCGGTCTATTTCGGTCACGGAATGGGAAGTTTTCGGATCCAGAACCTTTCTTAGGCTCGTCCATTTCATCCATCATTGGATCGTGCTTACCTTTCCGTTTTTCAAGACTTTTTTTTAATTTTTCAAGTTCCGCTTGGTACTTTTGTTGAAAACTATGTTGTTGATTTTCGGTCAATAACGCCCAAACTTTTGCTTGATATTCTTCTGGCTTTGGTGCCAATTTCATCAACACATTAGCATTTTCCGCTTCTTTCGACGCTTGTGCGGCGAACGCGGCGCTGTTTGCTTTTCGTTGTTCCTCGCGAATTTTGGCTAATTCTGCTCCGTACGTTTTCCGAAATTCTTCTTGAGCCTTCTGTAATTGATGAACTAAAGATTGAATCTCTGTTTGCTGTTCCTTTGACAAGTCAAGCGACTGCAATGTCTTCATCCACACTCGGACTTGTTGCCGAGATTGCTGATTTCTATTGCCTTTTCCTGTCACCCGCAATTGTTCTGCACGCATATCTTCTTGTGTTACTTCCTCATCTTGTACAGAGGGTCCCGCAAGAATATCTTCTGCCGGTTCTTGTGCAAGAGTAAGTGAACTACACGTTGCAAGTGAAACAAGTATCCCTAAACCGAAGTATGTTCGTAAAGTCATAATGATGTTCCTTTTATTTGGGGCGTATAGATTCAACGGTTCAATTGAACGATATAATGCACTAATTCGCAAGGAAAGGTTTAAATTATGCCACTTCTACCCGCACAACTACGAAATGCCCTCGCTACGGTCATAGAAACCGACATTGGCAAAGATATTGTGACCGCTGGAATGGTCAAAGATCTTCAATGCAATGGTGCTGATATTTCAATTGAAATTCAACTTTCGTCACCAGATAGTCCCCTGCGAGAACGTATCAGAGAGAAAATTGAAGCTGCTCTTCGGTTAGCAGGACAAGAACATGGCGAAGATGTTGGCTCGATTAACGTTGCATTTTCCGCTGATATGCGATCAGCAAACGAAAAAGTTAGGGAAGAAAAAAATCCACTTCCGAATGTAAAAAAAATCATTGCAGTTGGCGCTGGCAAAGGCGGGGTTGGCAAATCAACTATTGCAACACTCCTTGCAGTAGGTCTTGCAAAACAAGGTGCAAAGGTTGGTTTACTCGATGGTGATATTTATGGTCCATCGATGACAACGATGCTTGGTTTGCATCGGCTTGAATCCAAATCGGAAGACAACCTGTTATTGCCATTTGAAGTGCATGGCATCAAAGCAATGACAATTGGAAAACTGGTTGAGCCAGATCGCGCGCTCATTTGGCGTGGACCAAGGGCGCACAGTGCATTCAGCCAACTTGCAACCCAAACAAATTGGGGTGAACTTGATTACCTACTTGTTGATCTTCCACCAGGAACTGGTGACGTTCCACTTTCGCTTGCTCAATTACTACCTTTGTCAGGCGCAGTTATCGTCTGTACTCCACAAGTTGTCGCACAAGATGATGCTCGCAGAGCTGTGCGTATGTTTGAACAACTTGGGGTTCCTATTCTTGGTCTCGTAGAGAACATGAGTTACTTTGTTGCCGATGATGGAAAAGAATACGACATCTTTGGTCGAGGTGGTGGACAGCAAATGGCATCTGCAATGAATATAGATTTCCTTGGTGGGATTCCAATCCATCCTGATATGAGAATTGCTGCTGACACTGGCGAACCTCTAAAAAATTGGGAAATTAATGAAACAATGTCCCATGCCTTTGATGACGTCTGTAAAAATCTTGCGGGTGCTGCATCACTCGGTGCACCAGATCGTCCAACACTGAGTATTCATTAGATTGTGAATGTACAAGTTGTATTCAAAGCAGAGGTTCTAACTCAACATCAGAATCATCATTGAAACAACGATACCGTTACTTGTGCCATGAACAACCATCGAGGGAATTAATGATCCTCGCCATTCACGTAACAAGTTCATACCAACCGCAATTCCCATCAGAGCAGGAATAGCAATCCATCCTTGTGGATGAATTGCAGCAAACACAAACGAAACAAGGAATACGCTGCAAATAATACTTAGTGTTTTTGGAAATTTACAACTTGATGAACGAAGTTGGCGGTACAGCACACCCCGAAACACAGTTTCCTCAACAACAGGCGCTGCAACTGCTGCCATAATAACAAGCAATATTCGCGTAAGCCAAACACCATCTGCAATATCAACAATGATCGGATGTGACCCCCCACCAGTTCCTTGAAACGATTCTGTACCTGCGCCACCAGTCACTAATTGCTGCACAACAAAAAGTAATAACGTGATCAACACACCGGCGCCTAAGATCGGGAGTGTCATCGCATACCCCGCAAAACCTGTAAAAATTTCCCGCATCAACCCTCGACCGGTCGTCCAACCAATATCTACGCAAATTTGTTTGAACGAAATGCCTCGAATACGCGCCCAAGCGAGGGCGATGAGGCTACCGAAAAATGCAATCAGCACAAACAGCAAACTGATCGCAGCATTTCCACTTGCTAAACCAATACTGAGAAGTCCAGCAAGTGTTGTAAATCCTACGAATACTAGAAGCCAGATTGCAAACACTTCCGCGTAGATACCATGATGGATTGCCGGCGGAACCAAGCCAGATGTTAGTTTTCCATCAAATGCTTTGAGCGTGTTTAATATTAAAAAAATCAAACCAACTATTACTACAACTCCAATGATGAGTGCGACAACACCGACAATCATGACTTTGTTTGCAGCGACAGTTCCAATCTTTTTTCGTTCTGTTTTATCTGCCTGAAGATATGTCCCAAACCACCCAAGCGTTTCAACAAGCGGTGGGTGATCACTTGGCAATGTACCGCCTTCAATCAGGATGTCGAGCATCTCCTGTGTTTTTGACTCCTGTTCTGTCATTTCTATGCCCTCAGAGGCTAGCCCTGATCGCATTCGAAGTACGGACGCACTCGCCGCTTCAGTATTACCCAAGCAATCATGAAGGCGACGTACCGTTGCCGTTGCCCTACCGTTCCAGCGTCAAGTGGGATAGCACCTGCTGACATACTCCCAGTTGCTCCCATCAGAACACCTTCTCCGAGTATGAATTCTGCTTGCATCCGAGCAATGACCAAGCCCGAGGGATCTTCCCTGTTCCCTGCGCCATCTACCCCCTCTGGAATGGTCTGAAGAGCCGCTAAAGCGCCTACAAAGAGAATAATGAGCACCCAAGCCGTTTTTACAAATGGAGATAATCGTTGCAGCATATAAGGAATAATACCACTCAAAGTAGTTGACAAATGGTCGGTTTTTCGGTACTTTTATGCGTTCGTCCCAATGCAGGGACAGAATGAGGAATGAACCACTATGCCACGACAAACAACATTTGCTAAGACTGGTGAAATTGAGCCAAACTGGGTCCATGTAGACGCTTCGGGTAAGACCCTAGGTCGCATGGCGACCACAATTGCAACTCATCTTATGGGCAAGCACCGTCCAGAATGGACGCCGCACGTACTCACCGGCGATTTTGTCATCGTTACAAATGCAGAAAACGTTGTGATGACTGGTCGTAAACTCGAACAAAAAACACAACTCGTGTACAGTGGATACCCCGGTGGTTTGAAAGCACACAAATACAGCGACTTGGCTGAAAAGCATCCAGAGCGGATCATTGAAGAAGCTGTTCGAAGAATGCTTCCAAAAACACGCCTCGGTCGTGATATGTTCCGACGACTTAAAGTCTACAAAGGTGCAACACACCCACATACAAACCAACAACCAACTGAGTTGGCTTGCTAATTACTAATTGTTTCGTCGTATAAACGACATCACACTCACCACGTTCTCAAGAGGGACTCCAAGAGTCTACGAACACCATGACCGAAGAAAACACCCCAACTCCCGAAAACACGCCTGAATCTGAAACGCCTGCGGTTGAAGAAACAACTCCAGAAGTTACAGCAGAAGAGAATTCTCCAAAAAAAGAAGCTCCTGTATCAAAGGCACCTGAAAAGAAAATCGAATCAAAGCCAATTCCTAAGCCATCCGGCGATGCACCTGACGGTCATTGGTGGTGGGGAACTGGGCGTCGAAAAGCTGCTGTTGCTCGAGTTCGAATCCGCCCAGGAAACGGCGAGTTCCAAGTCAATAAGCGGAAACTCACTGACTTTTTCTCAGAAACACGTGACCACAAAAACATTTTGACAATTCTCGATAAAACGAATACAAAAGGCTCTGTCGATGTCTTCGTCAATGCAAACGGTGGTGGTTACACCGGTCAAGCTGGTGCAATTATTCTCGGCCTAGGTCGTGCTCTTGCAAAGTATGATCCTTCCCTTGAAAGTATTTTGAGAGATAACGGATACCTTTCGCGTGACCCACGAAAAGTGGAACGCAAGAAACCAGGTCAACCTGGTGCACGCAAACGCTTCCAATTCTCCAAGCGTTAAGCCAAAGATTATGCAAGTTTTTACAAGCGGTTGCAACCAACGTGGTTGCAACCGCTTTTTTACCATCTCCGGAGTGCTCGTGTTACTGATACCTCACTACAGCCAAGCAGCGATGCTATCTCGACGATCGTTTTTGGATTTCCTTTCCACCCAAAACGCATCTCGTACATCTGTCTAACATTACTTGGAACAGCACAGGGTCTAATTTGTGGTAATAAGCGTGCCCAAGAGACAACGTCGTTACTTGGGAAAAATAACTTCACAGATTGTCTATTTGCTGAGGCGCGTCTTGGTCTTGCAAGTGATTGTTCTATTGAAAGCATCCTATCGATTTGTGCAACAACGACGCGGCTTACTTTTTGTCCACGAGAAGGATCAATCGTAGCAACTATATCCCAAATTGTGGCAAGTGTTCTTCTCACTATTTCAAGAGACTGCTGTATTGGCAATTCAGATAGTGGCCTCTCTACATGTTGTACAAATACTGCTAAACCAGCGGGCATTGCTGATAAAACCAATTGTTGACGCAGCACAAATATCCAACGAAGATCGGTCTCTATTCGATCAATCTCTCTTATTGTTGGTGCATATTGGAGCGTAGAAATTGCAAGCTTTGTTCTAGAACTAAGCAAATGCATTGCGGAAACGAGCGACAATTCATCCTTGTCGGTGAGAGAAATTGGTTGAAGCAAATCATCCACATCCAAAACTAATGCTATCGGAGGGGTCTCTGTCACTACATCAACGCCGAGTACCACTTCTTCTACATCTTTCCTTGAAAAAGATGACAATGTAACAAATGGAATCTCATCCCCATGGAGATCTAACGATCTCACACGCAACAATGCTTTGCGAATCGCAGGGATGGTGCGTTGGAATCGGTTTTGAATTGTTCGCCATCGCACGCCCAATCTAATCGCACGTTGAATAAGTCTAATATCTTTTTGATCAAGTGGTGGCACATGCTTATATACTTTTTGCACTCTGTCATTATTTTTTAATATTAGACGAATCGTTTCTACACCGCGCTGATTTTTTTTAGCTAATTCTCTTGCGATTGCGTTCAGCGAAAGGTTCGATCCTTGAAACGACTCCGCTTCTCGCATAATAGTATTTTGTTCTTGTAATGAGAGTTGAGAAAAACAAATTGCAGATCGAAGCCGTTCCTGATGTGTTGCTAAAAAATGCTCTGCTGTTTGTTTATTACAGCCTATTCTTCTCCTTCCATCAATCTCAACTATCCAATGAAAAATCAATCCGTCTTTTCGCAAGCGGCTAATTGTCCTTTTTGAAACTTTAAAAAGCGCTGCTACTTCTTCGACAGTCAGCATGTTTTCAGGAGAAAGAATGAGTGTTCTGCTGATAATGGCAACCAAAGAAACAAGGTCACTTTTTAATGGTTCACCAGGAAGCATTGGTTGGTTTTCAGAATCTATCCTATATCCAGTAAGTCGAAAAACTACATAATCTAGTGGATAAACTTTGTCACATTCAATTTCTTCAACGAGTGACTCACAAGCACTCATCTGTTTCTTGCGAACATGATTGGGAGCAATTTTAATTTGATCCCCAAGTTCCCGCAATTCTTTTATCTGTAATTGCAAAGAAATTGGCATAAATTAAGCAAGATCAAAAAATGTAATTTTAGATTTATTAGAAATAATTTCCAGTGCACTTGCACGCTCAAAAAATAATTGAAGCGAAGATTCGTGTCTTTCACTCCAGGAATATTGCATCGTTTCTCCAAGATACTGTAGTGCGTCTTTTTTATTCCATCCTCGTTCTTCTGCCGCTGTAGCGACAATGTGCTCGAGGCACTGCATATTCTTTGCTAGTTGCCTTTCGAGAGAGAGAGCCGCGAGTTCTACAATATCAGGATGAAGATCTGACTTACCCATCCAAACCGCAAATACAAATGGAAGGCCTGTGTTTTCTTTCCACGCTTCCCCAAGATCAAGTTCATATTCATATTCAGAATCATTCGCGCTTGAAACCACTTTGTCACCAATCATTAGAACTGATTCTGGCCAATCGTTTTTGCTATCTCCAGGTTTGGGTATTTCAGTTGGAACAATAGCAATATTCTTCTCATACACATCCTTCATTACAATCTGCAAGAGTGCGACTGATGTATGACTATCAAGATCGCAATGAACTTCTTGAACATCTTCTATTGGTATTCGGCTACATAAACGTACAGTTAATGTATGACCGTCACTACTGAGCAAGCCAACTTTCAATATTCGAAGGGATTCTGAGGTTTTTTGAAAATCGATCGATGATGCGAGTGCGAGATCTACCTCCCCAGATTCTAAACACCCAATTAACAAACTTGGCACTTTTGGTACCAAAGAAATACCCTCAATTGTCTCTAAACCGTCAATCAACGGCACGGTATTGAGAAAACTTACGACACCTAATCGAACTTGCTGCATTTAGGCATCATAATTGACCCGCGGTCACCTTGACCCGTAATCAAGGTGACTGCGGGTCAATTGGGGACAGAGTATGTTATCGGTCCTCAAAAAGAAATTTGCTCGAATCGTTAACTACCCAGATTAATTAGCCGATAGGTGGAGTGGAACAGCGTGCTTTCGAGCCCAAGTAATGAAAGTAACACACTAAGGGACCGCCTGCGGGCCGACCCACCTAACGTTACCGTTCCTTGGGCTCGACAGCATTCGTGCAACAAACTCTCTCTTCTCTCTCTCCAAAACGATCGTCCCACTGCCATCTGGCGGTGGGATGCGTTTTTATACCTAATTATCAAAATGTAGATGCACTTAACGCAGCATCTAACCAAGAGCTAAAGTATTCACTTTCGTAGAAACTATATTTGTAGTTTCACATCGGTACGTTCGCTTCACCTTCGATGACGAGATCCGACTGATGACAGCGTGGGGAACGACGCTTGCAGCAAACGCTAAATTTCTCAAAGAAGCTTTGCTACATGCTCGTGTAGATAAAAGTTCGACACTGCAACCCAAGTTCAACTTTTCTTTTGGCAACTCAGTCAAATCTACTGCAATCTGATCCATACAAACAGCTCCAAGTACCGGAGCATCACCAACCGTTTCTCCATCTCGAAGAATATGCACAAAAGCTCCACCACCGGTTGCGTCTGCCCCAACACCCATTGGATAACCTGCGGCGTAGCCAATAGGAATAATTCCAATCAAAGAATCTCGAGTTGCTGTCCATGAACCACCATACCCAACCAAATCACCATTTTTTACGGAACGAATGTGTGCCAGATGCGTCATCCATGAAACAACTGGGCGAAACGTAGGTAATCCATCTAAAGGTGCAGGCACAGTGCCCGTCCAAGCAAGCCCAACACGCACCATGTTTCGGTGAGACCATTTCCACTGCACAGTTGCGGCAGTATTT
>JABHZL010000077.1 GCA_018656645.1 Phycisphaerae bacterium | reverse complement strand
TTTGGGTTAAAAGGCAACAACGAGTGATCTCTCCAAGTATCATCACTATCTTTATAAGCCATCATGTTGGACGCTAACCCTGCAGCCATGAGTCTCGTCTGCTGGTACGGATCTCGTAAGTCACCATTGTTCTCAATTGAAGAAAGTGGATACATTGCACCTGCGACAGTTCGGCCTAAACCATCCCATACGCCTGTTGCAGAACCATCGAACATACTCGTTTCTCCGGATTCTTGAGCGTCTGTCATCGCCAATAAAAGTGCCAAGGGCGCTCGTTCGGAAAATGTCAACTTACCATCAGCATTCGATTCCCACCAAGGGTCACCGAAAGCAAACGTGCCATAGTATTCACGCAAATCTACTTTGCTTCCTGATTGTTTACGCCAAGTATCTGCAACATCTAGAAACGCTTCTTGAGCCTGCCCTGGGGAATTGCTTGCAGCTTGCAAGGCCTCAAAAACAATCTTAATAGGATACATTTGTCCCCAGACATTCGTAGGAACAGCATAAGAAAAATAGGAACTTATATCCAATGGATCTAAATCATCACCACTTGGCAAATCCCCTTCTGTGAGATCTGGGTCATAACGATTTGCAAACCGTTCTTCCCATCGAAGCCATGGAGGAAGCAGATCATTTCTTGCTCCACTAAACAGCGTCATTTTTCTACGGTTGTCAAAAACAAGTTGAGAGTTTGTTAGTTGATCACGTAGTTCACTTGCTTCATGTGCTTTTGTATAGTCACTTCGTATAAATTGTTTTGCAACATCTCCATTTGCATTCACTCTGTTAATACTGTTTTCAAAACGACTTCCAATAAACTGATAATTATTACCTTCGTTGATTCGAAGTTCTAATTCATCCGAGAAGTTATATGGTCTAAAACCACGCCTTGCGTTTAGCGGGTTTCTCCCAACAAGTTGCCAATACCATAATCGTCCGTAGTGTGAAGTAATATCATCCCAAGGATCATTTAGATTTGCGAAAGGATTTGCTGTTGTGTCATAAAAAATATCATTTGATGTTGAGCCAATTACTTGAGCCCCTACCTCATCTAGAATGGAAGCATACTCTTGATCTTGCCAGCGGTCCGTATCCCAAGCAACCAAAACTCTAGGATCATTTGGATCATCAACTTCCCCATACGTAATCCAATTTGGTTCATTAGCAGGCGTGTCAAGAAACCCAACTCTCCAATTTGAATCCGTCTCACTATACACGTCATTTTGTGCTACAAGTGCAATATCAGCAGGAGTATGCCCCCTTGTTCCTTGCCCCGAGAGAGGTACCATGACTTGATTAGAACTTGGAAACCCTTCTCCTCTTTGAGGGCTTGACGCAGTAAAACCTGAATCTGATACGCTTGTGCGATGAAAGCGCGAACCAACATTGAAATTAACTTTCCCTGAATTATCAGTAATTGAAATGCCAACTATTTGACGGATATCTGGACCTGCTTCGTAAGGAGACAGATGCCAAATTGAATCTGTAAAACCATCTCCATCGGAGTCTGTTAAAGTTCGTTCAACCATCCACCGGGGGGTTCCGCTATCGAAGGCGTCAATTGGTCTTTCACCTTGTTCGTGCTGAACACCATCGTGATCCAGATCACTCAAATTCAAAAAGTTGATCGGGAGAAGTTCACTGTTATTTTGCGCATTCACCCAGCCCTCTAAGCTATACCAGTCGTACCACCTAGCCCAAAAATCTCCATTGTTATCCAATACGTTACCATCACTAATGGGCAAGTCGAAGCCTAATCCTACTGCCGCAGGAAGTTGCCCCCCAACTGTCGGTCGCCATGAAGGCCACTGCTCAATGGGGACATCTAGATCAGTCATCACTCCGTCACCACCAATGTCAGAAATATTACGGACGGGTCGCCACGCGTTTGTGCTTTGTGAAAGATTAGTCAAATGACGCCAATGCGAAAAGGTGTCTGGAGTTCCATCAACATCATTCCATTCATCGGGCAAATCACCTGTTGCAACATCCACACGTAAATCTGCTCGCTGTGGCTCCGTGTCACGCAGCCAACGTGCATCACCAAATGATGGGCCACCAAGTGGATTATCAGGCCCGACGTTATCATCAAAGAAATCACTGCCATTGTCATCCACCCTATTGAAGTCATCAGGAGGATTGGTCCATGGCACCACTGCATATGGTGCAAAGTTATATGGGTTGTTGGGGTCGTGCGTCCAACGCGACTCTCCGATATCTGGCAATCGCCTTCTATTATTTGCGCTTCCCTGCGGCGCGCCACCAGTTGGCAATTCTGGTTTAACAAAAAGTGAAAGAGCAATATCGTCAGCAATTGCTTGGCCTATAAATCTTGCACTGTTGCTCCTCGCAGCAGCAATACGTTGGGCTTTAGCAGTCAACCTCGTGCCTTGCGTACGTGTCAAGAAAGCTGTTGTAACAAGAACAAGTAAAACCAATACTCCAACAACTAGTATCAACGCATTTGCACGACGAAGCGAATTATATTTTTGTCTCATTCCCATTACTCACGCTCCGGTATATTGACCACGAACTGATATGTCCATCCAGCGCCCAGTCGGTCATCTGGATCTTGTAGGCGAAGAGTTATCTTGATCGCAGTTGGTCTTGGTGTATAACGCCAAACAACATTGCCTGCCTGATCCCCGTTGTCCCAGCCGCCATCTGCAACATCCCCGTCATCTGCGTTTGAGTTATCAGAATATTCATTCACAAAATCTAATCCATTTTCAAGAAAAGGGTATGCATTGTTGTAGCCAAAGATTGCCCAATATTCGCTGATGCCGTCATCTGTTACACCCTCTACAGTTGGAACAGGTGCCAATGAGGGGCCTTCTCCTTCTACGAATGTTCTTTCGATAAACCAAGGGTCAATAGACCATGCAGCAACATCTGCAAATTCTGAATCATCGTCATCAAGATCAGAATCATGTACCTCAAATGGATCATCTTGTGTATGCATGCCATCCCAAGGCAAACCAGTGGCTTGATCATAAAAATCCTGCAACGTATTAAAATCTATCTCGTAGTCGTACTCGTCGTTTCGAGTTGAACCGCCCCACCACGGTTGTTGCCATTGGTCAGCGTAATTAAATCCAGGGAACCACTGACCGCTTGCATCAGTCGCTTCCCCAACACCTTCATCGTATGTCCACTCGACTTGAAAAGTCACACATCCCTGTGCAATCGCGGCGACTCGCATTGCCTGATCTGCTCTATCTAATGTTGGCGGGACTGGCTCTACTCTGGGCCAATACATGAGGCTAGCAATGAGTTCTTGCTGATCAATGTTGTCTGATGTTTGATTTGTATTTCCTAAAAAACCGCCTTGCCAGACTCGATCTTCTGAAGTGCTAGCGCCCTCTTCCCATTGAAGAACACTTTCGCGAATGTCAGCCAGATGCGTTGCTGCAGTATCTACTCGACCGTGTTGTATTTGAGGAATAGTCTCTCCAGGTTCGACACGTGGGTCCCAAGGAAAAATACTTCTCGCAGAAAGTGCGCCCGGTGAGTATGTACCAGATGAAAGATAAATCGTTTTGCTTGTATCACGCGGTGAATTGTCGTCATCGTCTGCGAGAACAACAAGTTGTCTACATAGAATCCAATCTTCTGGATTCGGCTGTGACCCTGCCGCAAAACCGCTCCCACCGTCGACTACGTTAAATCTTTCAGCCTGACTGTCTGAATAAATCCTTGACTGAAAAGAGACCATTCCTTCATACCACGGTGTCACCACTTGCTGTGTACTAGATGGAAATAGAACTGGATCAGATGATTCATTTGAAATAGGAGCGCCATACTCATCTTCTGCAATCCCATCAAGCCGAGGGAATTGCAAACCGTGACCGTAGTACACCATAGCCGAACACCCTTGACCAGCGAAATTTGTTCCACCATTTGTTCCAGGAGATGATCCGTTAAAAACCATTGGACTCGCGACAGCTTCAATTAGAAAAATCAATTGATCACAACGAACAATGGCTGAAGCGTCTTGAGAAGGGTCTAGCAAGTCGTAATCACCTCGCACATTATTCGCAACTGCAACACTTCTAATAACAAAGAAACCTTCTGGCGAAATTTTTGCGATGTCTTCTCGGAGTTGTTGTTCAATTGCAATCGCCTGCTGCAACGTGCTAGATGTAGCAGTTCCTATGGCAGCCACTTTGCTTGTCACGCTAAAAATTCTAGAGACAGCAATCATAATTGCAAGTAATACGACGATTGAAACCATAAGTTCCATCAATGTGAAACCGTATAGGGCAAGCGCTTTTCGGCTTAGCTTTTGTGCATTAACTTGTTTTCTCTGGATTGCTCCGTAATGTGCACCCTGTAAAGAGTTATAACGGAAGTGCGAAAAGTGGGATGAATTTCTTTTACATTGCATGATCACAGTTCCTCCACCGTCGCAAAAACTGGGACTATTGATCTGTTCAAGGAATCGCTCGTTGGCAAATACCAAATATCAGTCACCACTCCCTCTTCTACCATACCCCCTGTACTGCTTGGGATGACTGGTGGATTTTGAGATGCACCTTCCCACCAATTCACATTTGTAGGGGCTGCAAAACTCGGGCTATAAACCGATGGCGAAACCATGACAGTTGCAGGAGAGGAAACAAGTTTCACTTCTTCGTCGGAAAGTTTACGCCTGCCACGTTGCACCCGATGTATATGCCCATTCTGATCAATCATCCACTGACCAACCCCCTGCCAATGATTATCCGGTTCGTTTGGATTATCTGCTTCGGTGCCTGCAAGTACATTTGTTGTTGCATCCCACGCTCCGGTAGAACTCCCAATGAGTGAACGATAAAACGGTAATTGCGGAGTTTGCCAATTCGTGGTGTCAACCAAATACGGGCCCGTTTCATTTGAATCAATAACTCGGTAAACAAAAATCGCAACTAAAATTCGCTGTTCATATCTGCGGAACATACAATCCCAAAAATACTTGCCACCATCACGTGAAGTAGGGTCATACGCCTTAAGTGTGTTTGCTCTGGGATCACCGTCCCACATTGGGTATTGACGTTCAGAAGCAGTAATACGAATTACAGGGGGGCGATCGGCGAGTGGGTTCCCTGAGTCATCGATTTCATTTGGATATTTTTCTTTGTTATACGGGATGCCTGGGATGTCAGTTGATGAAGCCCATTGCTCTGCTATATGGTCGGAATCAGGGTAACCAAAAATGTCTATTGCGCCACGCAATGTCACATCAACTGGGTTTGAAGCATCACCAAATCCTGAAGGAATAAAAGCAGGACGACGCCACATCCAATCGCCACAAATTGTTCTCCAATTATTTGAATTACCACTTGGAGTACCAACATTAAAATCGCATAAATCTGGTGACCAATTAATAGGATCAAATACTTCGCAATATCCGAAATCATCTGGCTTGAGTTTAGACCGAAGGAAAGTCATTGCATTGTTAGCAACGATTGGGCCAATAAGATCGTCCGCAGCACGTTGTTGTTGGCGAATTCCTGCAGGCAATAGAGCTGCGATACTAATGATCCCAATGCCAAGTATAAATATAGCCAACAAAAGTTCAATCAAAGAAAAACCTTGTGGTTTACGGTTAATTATTTTTCTAGGACGAATCATTTTTCAGGAACCCCGCTATACCTATTAAATTGAATTCGATCTGTTGTGTTATTTATAAAATCGGTAAAATGCCAATCACGATCGTACTTGTCAACAGTACCGTTGCTAGGATTACGTTCCCAATCCGATCGTGCAATATCTGTAAAGTTTGGGTAGTTAGTTCGAGTAGCGCCCCATTTTTCACGGAAAGCATCATAGTCAAAAATTGAAAGCAAATTAGCTAGCCCAATGTAGGTCTCACTTTCAGGAGCCTCCACATCAAAATAGGCTCCACCAGGAAGGTCATCTACAGGTTGTGTCCAATCAACGAAAATAGGATCAAATTCATCATCGTTTCGTAATGCAAGATCGATAGTTTGAATTCCATCTCTATCGAAATCAACCCAGATGCGGTCACTGCCACTTTCAGAGTTACGAACTACAACACGCCCCTCTGGATTATAAAGAATGCCAACCATTTCACCCATTAACAAGTTATTTTTTACAACGGCATTCGAAGGCAAGTACGTACATACCCACCAAATATGATCTGCATTCAATGCGATTCCAGGAGCGGCTACGCCGATTCCAATTGGGAGATTTTTTGGTTTTTGCCCATCAATTGGAATGAATCTATCGTAAGTCCAATCGCCTGAATTTGCAGAATCTCCATCCCAATCTGCTACTACACATTCGTAATATTGCTCACTGCCATCACCTGATAACTTAGGTCGAAAAACAGTAATTACATACCGATTGTTTTTTATTGCATACGCGCGAGCATTATCGAGCGCTGAAATAATTGTGTTCTTTGCAGTTGAAAGTCGCATGTTCTTTGCAATTTTGGAATAAGCCATTGCAGAAAAACCAGCAATCAACGCAATAATAATAATTACAACGACCAACTCGACGAGTGTAAAACCATGCATCAAGTTTGGAGACTTTCGATTCAACGTGCATCCTCCACAAGAAATGGTTCATACGAAGTCACATTGTCAAGCGTTGCACTCCAAGTTTCATCATCTCTTGAATATGGGTTTGCTTGATATCGATATCCCCAAAGCCCGTCAGGTCCCGCAGAAACTAAGTAAGCTCGTTTATTCAAACAAGAACCCAACCCATCTTCGGCTTGATCACGAACGGTTAAGTCACCAGAAGCATCTTGGGCAAGTGTAATCAAACCAGAATCTTCAAAATTGCCACACGGAAATACGATCCCTATAGGAAAACCCCACGCATCGATAACGCGAGCACCGTGGATTTCTTCCTCTATCAAGTCAGGGTGAATCTTTGCAAGTATATTTTTACTTGCTTCAAGTTCTATGAGTATTTTCCATAGCTCTTCTGCACGGTAATCCATTGCTTCGGTCATCTCAGATTGAGAAACACTTGCATTAAAAGCAGGGATACCAAGGATGCCGTCATTTTCTATGTCGTACGTGCCATCAACTGCCCCTACTGATGCAAATGTCATTGATCGACCCATTTCTGTTTCCCACTCAGAAATAGCAGTATCAAGAAGAGTGATAGCATCTTTGGTTTTTCTTATCTCACTGCCACGAAGCACTTTGTTAGAAATACCAAGTGTTAATCCTGCAAGCACGACAATAATTGCAATCACAATCATCATTTCAATCAAAGTAAAGGCGCGGTTTCTAATTATCATGGACCGATCTCCACTATGTTGTCAGCGTTAAATTCATCCGTTGCATCATCATCTTCGTTTCCAGGCAAACCAAAAACGTCCGCTCGTATTCGATTGTTTAATTGCTTATCTGCACCCGCAGAGAAGAATGCTATGTTGCCAGTTTGTAATTCAAGTGTAGTAGATGGGTCACCATTTCCATACGCTTCGTTGTAATCACCAAAACTTGCATTTACCGAACTTTTTGGCAAATTGAAAGGACGCAACACAATGTAATCGCTAAGAGTTGGTCTAGCAAAATCTGAATTTGGTGGGTAAATCCGAGAAAGTCCTGATTCAATTTCTCGGTCAACTTCGTCCGTTTGAGGGAATTGATTTTTAAATGGATAGACTTGCCGATAGTAGCGGATGGGTGATCCCCATGAGTCTACAAGCACCATCGGATTATCTTTGTTATTCGTCGAATAATCAGGATCCCCCGGATACAGCACAATCGGCTGACCTGTTAGTGGATCAAGTGTAGCATCGCGTGCTCCATCACCATCCCTGTCAGGGCCAAGGACAATTCTTCCAAGCATTTGTTCATTTTCTACTTCTATATATGGTCCGTAGGTTTTACCACCAGCTGCAATTGCGTAGCCACGATCATCAAAATCCCATGTTCCTCGATCGCAATCGAAATCTGGAAATGCACAACGATCAGTCGCGCCCCATACACCGTCCATTGCGGGATGGCGAATGCCTAAGGCTGGCGACTCTTCTCTATTTTGAATAGGACCCCCAAGATCTCGGTACGAACCGTACCCATCCTCGTCACGACCTCCGTAGCCAAGCAAGTATTCAGCTGGCGAAGTGATGGAATACCAATTTTGGGCAGTACCACGATAACTAACTTGCTCGTTACCCTGCATTCCAATTGGCGGAAAATTTGGAAAGTTAGCAAGGCCACGGCTGTCATTCAATATTGGCGGGTAATATCCAATATCATTTTTAAATGCAGTCATTCCTTGTGCCATCGCAGTCATTCGCGACTTTGTTTCTGCACGTTTTGCTGCAGTTCTTGCAGCACTTGTTGCAACAACGAGCACACCAACCAAGATGACGATGATCACTATGACCATTAACATCTCGATGAGCGTAAAAGCGGAAGGCAAGTTGGTTCGACGTTGATGCACTGCTGTATTAATCCTGAGATACCGATTCGATCATCTTCACGAGAGGCATAAAGAGTGCTAACACGATTGTACCGACGATGCCGCCAAGAACAACAACCAACGCAGGCTCAAGCAAACTCAACATTGCAGTTACCGCAACATCTACTTCTTCGTCATAGTTATCTGCAATTTTAATCAGCATGACATCAAGGTCACCGGTTTCTTCTCCAACTTCAATCATATTGACAACGATCGAGTCACAAACTTTTGCTTCACGCAACGGATCTGCAACTGTTTCACCCTCTCTAATCGAATCGTGCACACCATTAAGTGCTTTTTCGTAAACATAGTTACCAGAAGTGTCTCTTGTAATTAGCACTGCTTCAAGAATAGGAACGCCTGCGGCAACAAGCGTACCTAGTGTTCGTGTAAATCTAGCTACAGATGTTTTCATAACTAGAGGACCGATGACTGGAACTTTCATTCTGATGATATCTGTCGCTGCTCGTCCGGGACCAGTCCTTCGAATTAACTTCATAAAGAAGAAAATCAAAAATGGTGATGTCACAATCCAAATAAACCCTGGGATTGCCTGTTCGCCTTCTTTTGGCGTCCCTGCGACCCATAAACTTGTTTCGATCAACCATAGAGTCAACCCAGGAAGTTCAACTTCAAAGTCATTGAAAATGTCTTCAAACTTCGGAATAACGAAATACATAATGCCTGTCACGATGAGAACGGCAACGACGATCACACAAATCGGGTAAATCATTGCGCCTTTAATTCTCGCTTTAAGCCGCTCTGCTTTTTCCATAAAGTTTGCAAGACGTTGCAAAATTACATCAAGAACACCACCAATTTCACCCGCCGCAACCATTTTTGAGTAAAGGCGGTCAAACGCTTTGGGATGCTTACTCATCGAATCTGAAAGGCTGCTACCAGATTCAACATCTTCAACAACCTCTAATAGAATTGATTTTAACTTGCCTGGTTTTTGTTGCTGCTCAAGAATTTGCAGTGACCGCAACAATGGGAGCCCCGCGTCCTGAAGTGTTGAAAGTTGTCTAGTAAACTGACAAAGGTTCTTTGTCTTAACCTTACCGAAAGAAATAGACATTCCTTTTTTCTTTTTTTCTTTTTTAGCCTTTTTATCTTGCTTCGTTTTTTCGCCAGTACCGCCTCCAACGGAATCTTCGCGGACAGATGTTGGGAAAAAACCCTGTTGACGAATTGCCGAGATCGCCTCGTCACTTGAGCCAGCTTCGATTCGACCCTTTTCGGCTTTTCCCGCTGAGTTCAGCGCTTCATATACATACGTAGGCATGTGTCAGACTCCAATTTGCTATTCGTTAGTAATGGTTTCTCGAACCACTTCATCTATTGTTGTTTGGCCGTCAAAAATCGAGAGCATTCCGCATTCTCGAAGGGATCGCATCCCACGTTTTTGTGCTTCGACGCGAATAACCGCAGTCGATGCTTGAGAAAGAATTAATTCGCGGAGAGAATCATCAAATTCCATAATTTCAAACAATGCTAAACGTCCGCGGTATCCACTGCTGTTACAAGAATCACACCCTTTACCTCTAAAGAATGTACGACCTGCAACATCTTCACGATGCAGTTGCAATTCAAGTAACTCCTCATCACTTGGCTCGTATTCTTCTTTACACTGATCACAAATTCGTCTCACCAATCGCTGCGCAACAATTGCTTCTACTGTTGCCGTAATCAAGAAACTTTCAACCCCAAGATCAACAAGCCGAAGAATGGTTGACGGCGCATCGTTGGTGTGCACAGTTGTAAACACTAAGTGACCTGTCAACGAAGCTTGCACAGCAATTTGCGCAGTCTCAAGGTCACGAATTTCACCAACGAGAATCACGTCTGGGTCTTGTCGCAGGAATGAACGTAGTAGTTTTGCAAACGTTAATTGTTGGTCCGTATTCACTTGACATTGGATCAAGCCATCAATGTCATATTCAACAGGATCTTCAGCTGTGAGAATTTTAGTTTCTGGGTCATTTAATTCATTCAGGGCGGAGTACAAAGTTGTCGTTTTTCCTGAACCAGTCGGGCCAGTCACGACAACAATGCCATTGGGTCTTTTGATGACATCTGCCAATTTGTCGTAATCAGAAGCACGTAAACCGATCTTGTCCATACTCAATTGAACGTTCGATCTGTCTAGCACACGCATTACGACTGACTCGCCAAACATTGTTGGTAACACTGAAACACGAAGGTCAACAGGAGATGCAGCAACTGTCAATTCAATTCGACCGTCCTGAGGCAGTCTGCGTTCTGCGATATCAAGGTTAGCCATGATCTTGATTCGAGAAACGATTGGCATTGCCAAGTGCATCGGAGGCGGGACCATTTCATAGAGCACACCATCAATTCGATAGCGCATTTTAAATTCTTCTTCAAATGGCTCGAAGTGGATATCAGATGCCTTGTCTTTAATTGCCTGCAAAAGTACAAGATTCAGTAAACGTACAATTTTATTATCGCCTGCCGCTGAAGAGAGATCATCAAGATCCACAGAGTCGCCACGCCCGCCAAAGCGAGAAAGGTCGTCCGACTCAGCAAGTTGGTTCATCATGTCGGACATCGATGGTCCGCCAGAGGAGTATTTCTTCTTTACTGCTTCATCAACTTGTTTGGGCAAGGCAACAACAGCATTCACTTTGAAACCCATAAGCAAGCGAAGATCATCAACTGCTCGGAAGTTATCTGGGGTCTTTAAAGCAACTGTTATTGTTTTCGTTTTCTCATCATATGCAACAGGTGCAATTCCATAGGTCGTTGCAGTTTCCATAGGCAAGGCTTCAACTGCTGAATCTGGAATTGAATCGACTTCTAAATTGATAAACTGAAGACCGGCCTGACCAGAGAGGGCTTGAAGGACATCATTCTCCTTGATGAGCCCCATTTCGACCATGATTTCGCCAATTTTCCTTCGGTCGCCCTTTTTGCGAGCCAATTTCTGAACTTGCAGGGCTTCATGGACTTTTTCTCGATTTAACTTTTTTAATTTGGTCAATACACGGCCGAACCTACGACCTTTTAGCTGGGAAGGATCGACTGCTTTAGAAGATTTAGAACCACTCTTACTTGATGATGATTTTTTGACTCGGTCCTGTGCCATTGTATTCTTACTCCGTAGATATCCAAGTGGTTCGGATATCTGCCATTACACTTTGAAGATCATTGGTTCTTCTACACCCTTTGACAACTGCAAGAGGGCTGTTTTATAGTTTTGCCACCTAGATTATTCACTTATTAGGCAGAGAAATCAAGTGCAAATCTAATATTCCTTACACTAGTCCTCATCTAGCTCTGTTCTACCCACTGTTTCACCTGTACTGTGAACCTTTTGGGTTAATGCATTTGAGTCCCTGCCCTTATCGATCATCTCTTCTGCTGCAATCATACCCCGTTCGTAAAGCGACCAAAGGTGGGAATCAAGGAGTTGCATGCCAAATTTACGACCGGTTTGAATCGCTGAGTCAATCCGGAATGTTTTATTTTCACGAATCAAGTTCGCAACAGCAGGCGTCACGACAAGGAATTCATACGCAGCAACCCGCCCTGATTTATCAATTCTTCGGAGCAAAACTTGCGAGAGCACTGAGATGAGAGATGTGGAGAGTTGCACTCGCACCTGTTCCTGCTGATTCGTTGGAAATGCATCGACAATTCTGTTGATCGTGCCAGCAGCACCGGTGGTATGTAAGGTTGCAAAAACCAAGTGACCAGTTTCTGCCGCTTGAATTGCCGCTTCGATTGTTTCCAAGTCTCGCATTTCGCCGACAAGAATCACATCGGGGTCTGCACGCAATACACGCCGAAGTGCTTCCGAGAAACTCGGAACATCATTGCCCACTTCACGCTGATTGACAATCGATTTTTTGTGATAGTGATAATATTCAATTGGATCTTCCGCTGTCACAATGTGACGCTCAAGATTTGTATTCACGTAGTCGATCATCGTCGCTAGTGAAGTAGTTTTGCCAGAGCCTGTTGGCCCAGTCACAATAAACAACCCACGTGGCCTGCGAATCAACTCTTTCAAAATTTTCGGTAAACCGATTTGTTCAAAGGTTAGCAACTCGTTTGGAATCAACCGAAGGCAAAGTGTAATATCACCACGTTGGCGGAAAATTGCGACTCGAAAACGAGCTTGGGTGCCAAAGGCAAAACCAAAGTCACAACTGCCCTCTTCTTGCAATTCTTGCTGTGCTTTTTCTGGTGTAATCTGCTTCATTAACGCGACACAGTCATCACCATCAAGTACTTTTGTATCAAGATTCTTTAAACCACCATGCAAACGTAACGTGGGCTTTCGACCTACTGTTAAGTGAAGATCCGATGCGCCAGTGCGAACAACGGTGTCGAGTAATCTATCTATTTGAATCGTTGACATAAAGTAATTCCGTCCGTGTTTTAAATATCTACATTCCCATCAAGGAGAGCTTCAGCCTGTGCGAATCGTGCGATTTCTTCAGGAGTTGTATCACCCCTAAGCACTTTAATTTTTCCATCTTCCACGAGAGACTTCATCCCGCCTCGAACAGCTGCAGAACGAAGTTGTCCAAGCGGAGCTCGGTTAAATGCTAACTCTCGCGTTTCATTATTCATAACCATCATTTCAAAGATCGCTTTTCGACCTTTGTAACCACGATTATTACACACACTGCAACCAACTGGTTTACAAATGTCTGCATTCGCTGCTTCTTCTGGGGTAATTCCAAGCAGTTTGAGGAATTTCTTATCTGGTGACTTATCTGCTTTTTTGCATTTTGAACAAAGCAGTCTTGTAAGTCGCTGCGCCATGATTGCTTGAATCGAACTTGCAACAAGATACGGCTTCACACCCATATCAATCAAACGAGTTATTGCAGAAGGCGCATCATTGGTATGCAGTGTTGAGAAAACCAAGTGACCTGTCAACGCAGCTTGAATAGCGATATCTGCAACTTCACGGTCACGAATTTCACCTATAAGAATAATGTTAGGCGCTTGACGCAACATTGCACGTAAAATTGCTGAGAATGTCAAACCAATTGATTCACGTATTTGACATTGATTGATACCAGCAAAACTATATTCAACTGGATCTTCTGCAGTAATAATTTTACGATCGGAAGTGTTTAATACATCCAATGCAGAATAAAGTGTTGTTGTTTTACCAGAACCAGTCGGACCAGTCACAAGCAAAATGCCGTTTGGTCTACGGATCAATTTGTTAAATCTGTCGAGGTTTTCCTGTTCAAAACCAAGATTCCTCAAACCGATTCGTACAGAATCGGGACGTAAAATTCGCAAAACAACTGATTCGCCGTGATATGCAGGGCAAGCACTAACACGAAAGTCGATTTGATCCCCATCGACACCCATCTTAATGCGACCATCTTGCGGAATACGTTTTTCGGCGATGTTTACACCAGCCATAAGTTTAAGACGTGCGAGAATCGCGCTTTGCATTCGCTTTGGCAAGTTATCACGAACATGACAAACACCGTCGATACGATATCTAAGGACAACACGATCTTCCATCGGTTCCACGTGGATATCAGACGTGTTGTTCCGTACCGCTTCGGTAATCAATCGAGTTACAAGTTTAACAATAGGCGCCTGATCACTGTCTACGTCAATTGACGTATCAACAGAAGTATCAACACTTCGATCGACTGTCACATCAACTGAATCAGTGACGAGGGAACTGTCAGTAAACATCGATTCAGAGCCACCAGAATCACCGGAAATAAATGCTTGAATCGCTTCTTTTGTCGACAATGCTGGTTCGATTTCACAATTAAGCCTAAACCGCAAAAGGTCAAGTAATTCTAAATTCAGTGGATCATGAATGATCAGTTTAAGTTTTCCGCCCTCTTTACTCAGTGGTAAAATCGCATGTTTCTGGATGACATCCTTTGGGATGAGTTGCATATCTGGCGTAGGACACCCTTCACTTCCATCAAGTGGGATGTAATCCATGTCGAATTGTTCAGCAAGTGCTTTAACGATCGCTTGTTCATTACAGGCGCCTTGCTCTATCAGCAACTCACCAACTCGCTTTGCTGTGCCTTCCGCCGCCTTTAAGGCCTCTCGGAATTGATCTTTCGTCACAACTCGCTGTGAGACAAGGATCTCACCTATTTTTTTTCTTCTTTTTCGTGCCATAAAACCTTTTAGATATGAACGGAGTTTTCACGCCGAGTTAACGGTAGTATGATCGGCATTCACGCCTACCGCAAGGCTCAGATCATCATGTCAACAACTATTCTTATCACTGCTGGCCCCACAAGGGAGCAAATCGACCCCGTCAGGTTTATCGGAAACCGTTCTTCGGGGCACCTTGGATCTCAACTTGCCATCGCTTCGGCAATTGCTGGTTTCCATACGACCCTTCTTCTAGGATCTGGTTGCGAGAGTCCAAATTGCCACCCTCGCCTCCAAACACACACTTTCACTTCGACCCGCGACCTAGATGCTCTTATCCACCAGCATTGGCCAAGTCATCAATATTTAATAATGGCTGCAGCGGTTGCCGATTTCACTCCAAAAGGCGGGTCACTTCAAGACAAACTACCACGACAAACAAAATTAAACCTTGAACTTGTCCCAACACAAGACATTGTGGCAAGCGCTTCGAAGTCTGCGAGGGACGATCAAAGAATCATCGCCTTCGCTCTTGGCAAACCACAAACCCTTGAGCAAGTTGCAAAAGAAAAATTAGAAAGAAAAGGCGTAGATGCAATTGTTGCTAATCCTTTGGAAACAATGGATGCAGAAAACATTTCCGCAACAGTGTATTGCAAAGATGGTCGAATCTTCTCTCCACCTAGAGATTGTAAAAAATCCGCCTTTAGCCTTTGGCTCATTGAACAAATAACGGACATCTGTTTATGAACTTCTACTTGATCCTTTCACTCCTTTGTGTACCACCAATCTTCACACAAGAACAACTCTCTCTTCTTGAATCGATGGCGAATCCGATCATTGAATCTGATTCAACAAATGCAGTTGAACAAAATGAACAAGCTGCCATTATTGGGCAGCATCTCTTTTTTGACCCACAGTTTTCAGCCAATGGCGAAGTTTCGTGTGCTACTTGCCACAAAGCTGAACTGTACTTCACTGATGGGCAGGCCGTTTCTACAGGAATTTCCGCAGTCACTCGAAACGCGCCGACAGTTCTAAATGCTGCGCATCAACGGTGGTTTTTTTGGGACGGGCGAGCAGACACGCTTTGGGGTCAGCCTATTCAAACCTTTGAACACCCAGCAGAAATGGGCGCAGATAGAAATAACATCGCAAATATAGTAACAAGCGATCCTGTGTACGCAACTTTATGGCAAGAAGTGTTTGGCGACTCTAAAGATGATCCAGTTGATGAAACTGCTGCTAACGTTGCGAAATGTCTTGCTGCCTACGAAACAAAATTGGTTGCACTTGATGCGCCATTTGATCGCTTTGCACTAGGCGACAAAACTGCAATGAGTGAATCTGCGCAGCGCGGGCTACTATTTTTCATCGGAGAAGGAGGATGTCTACGGTGTCATTTTGGACCGTGGTTTACCGATGGTGCTTTTCATACAGTCGGAGTGGGTCCACTTGATGGCGGAGCACTACGAGACGCAGGAAGATTCGATGCAATTGAAAAATTACAAACCTCAAAATTCACAGCTCGAAGTGCGCAAAGCGATGATCAAAAAGGTACTCGCGCTATTATTTCAAAACATATCGCACGAAGACGAGAAGATTGGGGTGCATTTCGAACGCCGAGTTTACGAAACGTTGCTAAAACACCACCGTACATGCACGCAGGGCAACTTGCGACACTTGCAGATGTAGTTGAACACTACTCCACGCTCGAAAACTTCGTCACCGCAGATCATCACCGCGAAACAATCCTTGTGCCACTTGATCTCGACACGCAAGGCAAAGTCGATCTCATTGCCTTCCTCAAATCCTTAACTGGATCACCCCCTCCTGACCATCTCCTCAAATCTCCACCAATACGCTGACCTGCTGCAAATTTATGGTTTTAAATCCAAAGGAACCTGCGCACGCTCAACAATGTCGCCTTCATAGCGAATATCAAAGTAAATTTCCCATGCACCGGGCATGTGTAGCAACATGCCCGTAGTAAGAAAAGAACCATCAGATTGCTTTGTTGTATTTGGGTCTGTCATCATGCCATGTCCATGGGCTGGCATTGCAGCATCAACACGTAAGGAATCTACCTCACTAGTACCTCGTACCCATGATGTAATTTCGAATACTTCGTTCAATGGCATTTCATCCGGCGCAGGGGAAAACTCCACTGTCCAATTCTTAGCATTACTGACAACGTGAGGGTTTGTGCTCGTTGCGCACCCTGTGAGCAAAAGCAAAAGTAGTACACTATTTTTCAACATTTTTATTCGTCCAAAATCTTCCTCGACCAAAGGTCGAAATCCAAGTTCCATCGTGATCATACATCTGAGCACGATGGTTTCCCCAATCAACCACAACGATAGTCCCGTCATCTAACACAGTAATTCCCGCTGGTTTATTCATCTGATGCGGGTCGAACCCTTTTTCACCAAATGTAAGGAGTAATGCACCTTCGGGAGAAAAACGTTTAATGTGTGAAGCACCAATGTCAGACACAAGAATATCGCCATTTCGTTCAATTGCGACACCTTGTGGTTCAACAAACCCAGAGATAGTCACCAATGGAACAAAATCTTCAGTGGATACTAATTGCACAGTTTCTGCAGATCTATCGACAGTCCACATACTTTTTTTATCTTCTAAAACTGCAATGTCAGAAGCACTAGCCATCACCATACCTTTGTCAAGCGGTCCGGAGAAACATGTGTCAGTAACAGATTGTTGAAATTTCACCATGCCTGGAATCGCACGCATTTTACTTTCTGGGTCGTGCTCAAAAGTGAACGTTTTCAAACTTCCATTCCCGATTGCTTTCACGACCCCATCGCCAATCCATAGCCCATCGATCCAATTGAATTGGTGCGGCGCATCTCCCTCACCTCCAAAACGTGTCAGTTGTATTGGTACTTTTAATCCAGTACGAAACAAATAAATATCGCCAAGTTCTGGCTCCCCGACCACAATAAGGTCACCGAAGGAGTCGATGTACTTTCCAAAGTGGGCGATATTTGTAATCGGTGGCGGGGCTTCAGGTTCGCCTTCCCCTAATTCAAAAATTTGGATGCGTCCTTCAAACCCTTCACAAACAATAAGTTGTTTTCCATCTTGTGTAAGAGATACGGAATCTGGATAGTGCAATTTCCCATTTCCTTCATGAGGCAAGACTGCATGCGTTCCCCACTTCCCAATCGAGTTGCCCTCTTGATCAAAATGATGAATCGAATGACCAAGGCGATCAGGAACAATCCATCCATGCTGGGTCTTCACACCGATCCCAGGTGCTCTCATTTCTACGCCTTCCCAAGTTGGATGCGTCGTCGGCACAGAATCAACTACAACTTCACCATCAACTATCGAAAGATGCATTGGCGACTCGTGTTCACCCCCCAAAACTCCTACACGTTTTCCACTTCTATCTAGTAGCACTACTTCATCTGCCATTCGATCAGCAACCGCAAACCCGCCATTTGGCAATTCTATGGCGTGAATAGGCTCAAGAAACCCATCAATTTGCTGAATAAATTCGCCATGTGGTGCTGCAAGAAGAATAACTACCAAAGGTGCTACAAACATATCAACACTGTACCCGACCTTGCGGGTATTCTGTGCCCCCTTATTCATTATGCACCAAGATCAATACCAAAAATCTAAACTTCCAATTATCATCTTTACGACCGTAATTGCACTCGGCATTGCTGGTTGGCTTGGGTGGTTTCTCGCAGGTCACCACGATGGGCACGGCGGGCATCATGAACCGCACATGCCACACCTTTGGTACGTAGGGATTCTTCCATTTATCGCGATCCTTGGAGCGATCGCTGTACTCCCACTCCTTAATTACACGAGACATTGGTGGGAATTAAACATCAATCGATTCTTCATAGCGATGCTCTGCTCTGCAGCAACAATTGCCTACATGATATTCACCTCTGGCAGCGAATCGATTGGCCCAATGCTTGATCACTCGATCATGAAGGACTTTATCCCGTTTATTGTCCTTCTCTTCAGTTTATATGTCATCAGTGGGGGCATATATCTTAGTGGGGATTTGGCTGCCTCTCCAAAAATCAACACCTCTTTCCTAGCAATCGGTGCAGGTATTGCAAGTTTCATAGGCACAACAGGCGCGAGTATGTTATTGATTCGTCCTTTGCTCAAAACAAACTCACAACGGAAATATAAAGTCCACACCATTGTTGTATTTATTTTCTTAGTGAGCAATATTGGCGGAACTCTTTTACCAATCGGCGACCCTCCTCTTTTCCTTGGGTATTTGCGAGGCGTACCATTTATGTGGACGCTTGGTCTTTGGCCAATGTGGGCGACTGCGTGTTGCATTTTGTTGTTCGTTTATTTTGTTTGGGATTCTTTGTTGTACAAAAAAGAATCTGCAAAGGATCACAGACAAGACGAGTCGCAACAAGAACCACTTCGATTACAAGGCGGCATTAACTTTGTCTGGATCGCAGGGATCGTTGCAACTGCTGCTCTCGTTGATAGCGCAAAGCCATTGATCGGAACAGAATGGACTCCATTCCCCTATTGCAGAGAACTAATCATGCTTGTTTTCGTTGTGCTTTCACTACAAACAACCTCAAAAGCAATACACAAAGCAAACAATTTTACCTACGCTGCGATACTTGAAGTTGCAGCATTGTTTTCTGGGATTTTTATTGCGATGCAAGTACCACTTGCAGTCCTCGAAGCAAGTGGCAAGGCAATTACCGCAACAATGAACCAACCTTGGCATTTCTTTTGGTCTACAGGAACGCTTTCAAGTTTTCTTGATAACGCGCCTACCTACGTTGTATTCTTTAAACTTTCGCAATCACTACCAGAGGGCGAGATGCTCGCTGTAAATAATGGGAGTGTTCCGGTTCTATTGCTCATCGCAATCAGCCTTGGCTCAGTATTTATGGGTGCAATGACGTATATTGGCAATGGTCCAAACTTTATGGTGAAAGCGATTGCTGAACAAGAAGGTGTCGAAATGCCATCGTTCTTCGGTTATATGTTCAAGTACAGTATTCCTGTATTAATTCCAATCTTTGTTCTTATTACGATTTTCTTCCTGCTCTAAGGTGAACCTGCAATGATCAAACGAATTCTTGTCGCACTCAGTGGAACACCATGCACGCAATCTGCAATTGCACATGGTGTTGAATTAGCTAAACAACACAACGCAGAACTAACGGGTGTCACAGTAATTGATCCAAATCGCTTACAAGATGTTGGACCAATTCCAATTGGCGGTGCTGCTGCTGCGCATGAACTTGCAGAACACCGAATGCAATTGGCATCTGAACACATTGAAGAATCAATCGGACAATTCGAAAAAGCGTGTGGCGATGCTGGTGTTACAAGCCGAATTTTGAAAGAGACAGGTGACAGTGCTGAGAGGTTACTTGCTGATTGGCGATACCACGATTTGACAGTCATTGGTTTACGAGGGTTGTTTGAATATGGAGTCTTGCATGATCACGGGCATCTCGTGCTTGACGTTATTGGCGCTGGATTGCGACCACTCCTTGCAGTCAGTGAAGCATACAGACCAATTCAGTCTGCGATGGTTGCATACGACGGTTCGCCACTCGCTGCTCGGGCAATGAAGGCTTTTTGCATGCTAGATATTTGGAATCCTATGCCTGTTACTGTTGCTTGTTTCAAGGGTCACAATGAAGAAGCAGATACGCTACTCAGCGATGCCGCTGCTTATCTAGAATCACATGCTTTTGCTACAACAAAGAAGATAATTGAGGAAAAACCACGCACCGCAATCCTTGAAACAATGGACGAGCGTGAAGCTGATTTACTCGTGATGGGCGCTGCAAAGCGCACTCGTCTTGGTCGTAAACTACTTGGCGACACTGCGAGATTTGCTCTAGAAAATTCAACAAAACCAATTTTCTTACACCACTAGCGGTACAATTACATTGTGATTACTGTTAACGGCAAAAAACTCGACATTGAGAATATGCAACTACACGATTTACTCGTTCGCATGGAATTAGCCAATCAATTGTGCGCTGTTGAAGTCAACAAGACGCTCGTGCCACACAAAGAAAGAGAAACATGCGAACTGCAAGATGGTGATATTGTTGAAATTGTCACACTTGTAGGAGGAGGATAAAGAAATGACAACAATGACCACTAACGCAATTCCACCACTTCAACTTCAAGATGTCACGTTAACAAGCCGCCTAGTTGTTGGAACAGGTAAATATCCTGATTATGAAACAATGCAAGCCGCACTTGAGGCAAGTGGTTGTTCTGCTGTCACAGTCGCAGTTCGCAGAGAACGCCTTGTCGACAGTGAAGGCAGATCTATTTTAGATTTTATTGATTGTGACAAGTACACAATTCTTCCAAACACCGCGGGGTGTTTCACCGCTGAAGATGCAGTGAGAGTTGCTCGCCTTGGACGAGACATTCTTGAGCAAATGAATAACGCGGGGAGTAATTGGGTAAAGCTAGAAGTACTAGGTGATAAAACAACGTTATTGCCTGATCCTGTTGGTACTTTAGAAGCGTGCAAGGAATTAGTTGCTGACGGTTTTTCGGTCATGTGCTATTCAAGTGATGACCCAATTATGGCGGCTCGTATTAGAGACGCAGGCGCAACGTGTGTGATGCCAGCGGGCAGTCCGATTGGTACTGGCCGCGGCGTTGCAAATCCATGTGCAATTCAGTTGTGCATCGATTTGCTTAAAAAACCCGAGCATGGCGGCGATCCAAATTATCCAGTTATCATTGACGCTGGTGTTGGAACACCTAGTGATGTCACTGTTGCCATGGAACTAGGTGCTGATGGAGTACTTCTCAATACAGGCATCGCACATGCTACTGACCCTGTCCAAATGGCTACTGCAATGCGATTTGCTTGTGATGCTGGTTACCATGGCTTCCTCGCTGGTCGCATCCCACGTAAACTTCACGCAACCGCTTCATCCCCTTGGGATGGCACCATCGCTGGCGAATAATAAACTACCTCGTAGGCAATTTAATGGTCGACGCGGATGCCCAGAAGTGGAGAAACTTCTGCAACGTGCGTAGTGACGGCTTCTGGGGAGGCCGCTTCAAGGTTGAGGCGAAGCAGAGGTTCAGTATTGCTCGCACGAACATTGCACCACCAATCGCCACAATCTACAGTCACCCCATCAAGACGATCGACGGTTGCATCTGGATATGCAGCAACAAGCATCGCCATGGATGCATCTTTATCCTCAGCCTCAAAATTAATTTCACCACTTTGAGAAAATTGTTGATGTGGAACAATTTGTTCGCTCATTGAAGCATCACTATTTGCAAGTGCACTCACAACAGCAGCAAATGCCATCGCCCCACTATCTGCGTAAAAATTGTCTCGAAAATAAAAATGACCTGAGAGTTCTCCACCAAATGAGGCATCATGTTCCGCCATTGCCTGTTTCATAAACACATGACCAACACGGCTTCTGACAGAAGAGCCGCCAACAGATTCAATCGATTTTGCAACCGCATGACTTGAACGGAGGTCGTACACAATTGAACCTGCTTCTTCATTCGCTAAGAATTTTGGCGCAAGCCAAGCAGTAATTAAATCACAACCAACGATGCTGCCTTTCTCATCAACAACCATACATCTGTCAGCATCACCGTCAAAACAAATTCCTAAATGGCAATTGTGTTCTTTTACAGCATCAATCGTTTGCTGCAAATTTGCATCAACAAGTGGGTTTGGCTCGTGCACAAACGTACCCTTGTCATTTTCGAAGTTAATCTCAACTAACTCAAGACCTTTGACATCGCGAAACAGTTTTGGAACCATCGTTCCTGCCATTCCATTTGATGCGTCAACAGCAGCGCGGATTGTTATTTCGCCACTTTGAATCTTCGGATCAAGATATGTGAATACATGTTCCCGATACGCATCCCACAGATCCATGGATTTTTCTGAACCACGATCCGTTGCAATGGTTGGCTCATCAATATCTTCTGCCATCGCTTGAATTTTCTCAAGCCCAGTTCCCATACCAACTGGTTTCGCTTTTGCTCTGCAAATTTTAAACCCGTTGTACTGCGCAGGATTATGTGATGCCGTTGTTTGAATCCCACCAATCGCATTCAAATGATTTACAGCGAATGCAATAAACGGTGTATCAACCAAACCTACATCAATTATGTCACAACCTACTTCAAGCAACCCATCTTTCAATGCTTTAACAAGCGCCGGACTACTGAGCCGCATGTCATGCCCAACAACAACCGTCGTAGGACCATCTGATTCAACGAGCATTAACCTTCCCGTTGCTAAACCAATTTTTCGTGCAGTTTCTTCGCAAAGCGGTTCCGGATAAACCGCGCGAACATCGTAGGCTTTAAACACTGTCATGAAGGCATTCTACTAGAAGCAATCCTCTGCTGCTAAGTCAACAACTTCCACACCTTCAGGCAAAGAAGCAAGGAACGCCCCACCATAAAACTTCCGAACAACTCTTGAGTCCAAAATTGAAATGTCGCCACGATCATTACTGCTTCGAATCAAGCGCCCAATGCCTTGTCTGAATCGAATGATTGCCCTTGGCAGTTGGTCATCCATAAAAGGATTTCCGCCGCTATCTTTAATAATTTCCTGCCTTGCTTCAACAATCGGACGATCTGGCACTTCAAATGGAAGTCGTGTGATAATAACATTCCGCAAATTTTCGCCGCGAATATCCACACCTTGCCAAAAACTCGCTGTTCCAAAAAGAACCGAGTTTTCTTGAGAGCGAAACTGCTCAAGCAAAAGTGTACGAGTCACTGAAGAACCATGCTCCAACAAGGTCATCCCTCGACCTTCAATCTCGTGCCGCGTCAATTGAGCAACTTCATTCAACAATTTATAACTAGTAAATAATACAAACGCCCCGCCGCTGGTTCTTCCAACAAGATCCACAACACGATCAGCAAGTTTTTGCGTGTATTCACTGCTTGATGGCTCAGGCATTGTGGTATCAACCCATGCTCGCATTTGACGAGCGAAATCAAACGGGCTACCAAGGCGTAATTCATCAACTTCTTCGCAACCTAAGCGTGACTTAATTAATGAAAAATCACCACCCCCTGTTGCAAGTGTTGCAGATGTAAGTACGACAGAAGGAGATGCATCAAACAAATGCTCTTTAAGAATAGGTGCAATATTAACCGCCATTGCGCGAAGCGATGGTCTAGGCGGTCTTCCCTTGGAGGCGTGCATCGGAACACCCTCAACTGCATAGACACAGCCACTCAATTCCTGATTTACCAAAAATGCACAACTTTTTCCCATGTCAATCGCTCTCTGCCCATACCCTCCGGCTTCGGCAGCCTCTGCATCACTAGTCAATGATTCACGCAGTAAAATAAGGTGTTTACCGAGTTCCATCATTGGGATTGAAAGAGTGTTCTCTACTATCCCAGGAGTAGTAATTCGACCATTACGCGGCGCTTTTTCTCTGCTCCAAAGAACTAGAGAATCAAAAAATGCATGGGAAGCAATCTCGCATCTTGTTACACAATCTACGCATTGCGATACTAATTCTGGATCTGCACCATCTCTCTGTAATGATTGCAAGAAACCAGCTGACTTTGCTTTGCGAGAAGAGGAAAGCAACGAACGAAGAAAATACGCAACTCGTGCCTCTGAAATTGATGCGCCAAAGTGATCGGAGGCAACATCTTCGATCGAATGTGCTTCATCAAGAATCACATGGTCATATTTTGGCAAAAAACCTCGGTCGATCATTCGGAGCGCTAGATCAGAGAAAAATAACGCATGATTGCAAATAAGCAAATTACCACGCTCCATTTCACGACGAGCTTCTTGATAAAAACATGTCTCATGCTTTGGACACTTTCGACCAAGACAATTCCCCGCATCACTTCTCGCTAAATCCCATACATCTCCTCGAGGCAACTCAGGCATTGTTGCCTTCGAACCATCCGTTGTAGCTTTCGACCAACGATCAAGTTTTTCTAACGATTTGATCGCCTTTGCATCACTTAACAAAGTAGTAGATCTTTGTTTTGCACGCTCCAACCTTCGCATCGAAACATAATTTGCTCTCCCCTTCACAAGAACCGGCGAAAAACCACCACCGAACGCTTTATGCAGTGTCGGCGCATCACTATTCATCAATTGTTCTTGCAAAGTAATCGTGTTTGTTGCGATTACAACTTTCTCTCCATGTTCACGAATTCTCCTGATCGCTGGCACAAGATAACCAAACGATTTACCAACTCCAGTCCCAGCCTCAACGAGCAAAGTCTTCTTCGTCTCTAACGCATTTGCAACTGCACAAGCCATATCTACCTGTTGCAAGCGAGGCTCCCATCCAACTAAACATTTGCTCAAAGGGCCATCTTCTGTGAACATTGAATCTACAACTTTAGTCACTTCTTATGTTTCCCACCGATTGGATCACGTTTTGGTTCTCCTGGTACTCTTGGGTATTTTTGAGGCGTGTGTTCTTTTTTACGAATGATGACAACTGTACCTGTCGTAGACCGATCCATTGATTCAACTTCTGCGTGCAAAACATGCAATGCTTTCTTTGCACGTTCGATTTCTTCCTGCGCCTTTTCACCTTTGATTGCTATCACGATTCCATCAACTTTAGCCAAAGGAATCGTCAGTTCTAACAAAACTTGAAGCGGCCCTACCGCGCGAGCAATCACCGCATCTGCTGCGTCACGAAAACCACCATTCTTTGTGCCAATATCTTCAGCACGTGCATGAGCAACAGTCACATTGTCTAGTTCTAAAACCTCAACTATATGCTTGAGAAAATCAGCTTTCTTCCCAGTTGCATCCACTAAAACAAATGTTGTCTCTGGCATTGTGATCGCAAGTGGAATCCCCGGCAAACCTCCGCCACTACCAACATCTATCACGTGTTTCGCTTCTTCTTTTGCAAGAACTGGCAGCAAAGACAAACTGTCAAGGATATGACGGTTCCAACTTTCTTCTGGATCCTTCACTGCTGTCAAATTGAACATTCGATTTGTTTCCAACAACAAATCTAAATATTGACCAAGCCTTGTCATATCTCCGTCATCAAATGCAATTCCAAGCACTGCTGTTTGTCGGTAAAAATCTTCTGGTATACATTCAACTGCATGCATTAGTCATACACTCCATCTCTAAAAGTAAACCCTTCGCGAGTCATAAGTGGATCGCGACGCATCGCAATCCCGAACAGGATACCCGCCATCATCCAAGCGGCTACTAAACTTGAACCACCTGCGCTCATAAAAGGGAGCGTTAAGCCAGTTATTGGAGCAAGGCCTAGTGTCATCCCAGTATTAATCACCATTTGAGAAAGCAATATTGCTGTCAGCCCAACAGCAACAAGCCTTGGAAATGGATCGCGGCATCCAATCGAAGCGAGTATTCCCCCGATACCCAGTATTGCATAGAGCGCCCATACAATGATCGCTCCTCGCAATCCCCAGCGTAAAACGATCACTGCAAAAATCATATCGTTATGTTCTTCTGGCAAGTGATTCGCTGCAAGAAGTTCCTTCGCATCTGTTTCCCCAACTCCCCACATTTGACCTGCACCAATCAGTGTCATCGCTCTGGCACCTTGATATCCAATACTCTGTTCGAAGCGATCATCTCCTTGAACTTGAGCAATGAGTGCGTTAATTCGATCTTTTTGATGGGGCTTCAACATCATATACATGGGGGCAGATGCTGAAATACCAAGGAATGCAATGATGACTAAATGTTTGTATTTCGCACCTGCTGCAATCAACATAGCAAGCATTGCAGGTAAAAATAACATTGCCGTTCCAAGGTCTGGCTCGATCAAAATGAGAAATGCTGATGGCACAACGACGCAAAGTGCGACAAGTAGCCCACTAAAATTTCGGTAGTGTTGTTTAAACCGTAGATGTGATGCCAAAGCAAGCACAAACGCAATCTTTACCAATTCAGAAGGCTGAAAATCCATCAAGCCAAGATTGATCCACCTTCGTGCACCATGCCGGGGATGGACGATAAAATCAGGGACACCGGGAATTAACAAGAAAATAAGAAGCATCAACCCAAAACCAAGTAACCACCAACTTGCCTGTCGTAAACGTTTAGCAGGAATGATTGCAATGCCTATCCCAACCACAACACCTAAACATGCAAGACCAAGTTGATACTTCGCTGTATTTGGGCGCGTCGTATCAATCGTGGTTACACCAATCAGCGAAAGCATAAACGCTGAAGCGACAACGAGCCAGCCAGCATGAAAAATTCGTATTGAAGATACATTTAACTTTTTCGCTCCAAAACGACTCATCGTACTCCACCCAAATACCCTTCATCTTGTAGTGCGTGAATCACTTGATTCGCAATTGGACCAGCAACTCTACCGCCAGAACCGCCGTGCTCAATGAGTACTGCAACAATCACGCTTGGTTTTGTTTCATTCGTGCCAGAAGCCATGACTAAAAACCAAGAATGATCTAACCCAGTAATTGGTTCTGCATCTGGTGATTGCTTATACGGCGGTGCTTCAGCAGTTCCTGTTTTTCCCCAAAGGCGAACACCATTGACGTTAAAAATTGGGTCATGATCTCTTGCCCCGTATCTAAGCCGCGATCCCGTTCCGTAATCCTTTGAAAGAGAATCATGCAAACCCTTCATCGCTAACTGCACACCTACAGGATTGAGCGCAAGATCGATTATTTCCTGCTCACCGTTTTTAACTAACGTTGGGGATCTCCAAATACCACCTCGCGCAAGTGTGGCATACGACGCAGCTGCATGCAATGGCGACCAAGTAATAGGACCTTGTCCAATTGCCATGCTGATTGTTTCAAACGCAAGTTCTCCTCGTTCTTTCCAACGGACAACATCTTCTTGCGATGGCGAATGTCCTTGGGATCCACTCGCAGAAGAGTTCGTAAGTTTTGCCGACAAAGGCTGCGTGAGTCCAAATTTTTGATACCAACTGAGCAATCGGTCAAACCCTAGCCTTGTTCCAAGTTCGTAGAAAAATATATTGCACGAACGAGCAAGTGCATCGACTGCAACGAGTTTTCCATGCGTAGCAAAGTTATGCCTTTCCCTGTAAATCCAACATCTTGCTGCGTTTTTCACATGTTCAAAATAATGCCCTGTGCATGCAATCTCTTCTTCTTCAAAGTACTCATTTTCAGAAAATGCTGCTGCAAGTACAAGTGGTTTCACGACTGAACCTGCTGGGTAGAGCCCATCAGCTGCGCGGTTTAACCATGGATATCCTTCAACATCTTCTTCGTCTCTCAAAGCAGGCGTTGAAGCCATTGCAAGCACACCGCTGTTGGCATCTAAGACCACTACTGCGCCGCGAAGAGGTGTCCCATTAGCTAAACCTGAATTTCGATGCCATGATTGCACTGTCATTAAACCGATTTGGGGAGATAAAAGCGCTTCTATTCTTGTTTGCAAAGCGATGTCCAACGTTAGTTGCACATCGCTACCTCCAAGCGGCGAAGTTCGTTCCATTACTTGACCAAGTCGATCACTAACTACACTTCCACGTAAACCACGCAATTTTTTTTCAAGCGATAATTCTAGACCTCGATTTCCTACCTCATCTCCATCTCGATATCCACCAAGATCATTTCCATAATTAAAAGGGCGGCGCTCCAAATCCTCAGCCCATATTTCCAATCGAATGTCGCCAAGTAACAAATCACCTACACCAAGAAGATGTACCTCTTCGATTGTAGGTGCCCTAAGAAACCGAGGCATAGTTTCTCTCTTAATGAATACCGTTTGCTCTTTCTCTGGATAATGCCGGCTCCGAGAATGCTGCACTTCAATCGCGTCATCATGTTGCTCGCTTAACTGCATAAAATCCATTGCAGTTTCATCATCAACTGCAGAAAATACAACATGTGCAGATCGTTCCTCAGCTATTGGCCTTTGTTTATAATCTTTTAGATCTCCATACCGTTTAAGATGCGCATCTTCCTGCCGACTCCAGACAGCCTCAGTGGTCTTATTCACTTTACGCTGAATTGTTGCAATTCGCTTATCCAATTCACTTTGTGAAACTTTCCCTGTTTCAGAAATCAGTGCCCAAAAATTTTCGAGTTCAGCAAATTGTTCAGGCAGGAAGGGATCTACTATTTGCTGACGATCTTCCGGCAACATCGCATTCCAACTTTCTCGCCCTACCTGCTTGCGAGCTAGTATTCTTGCCCTTTCCTTTGCCCGATCACCAGTGATGATGTCCCATGGGACAGCAACCTCATATGAGGCTTCATCTTCCGCTAGAACTATCCCTTTTGCATCAATAATTCGCCCTCGCCACGTGGGGAGGTATTGGGTGTGATACAGACGGGCCTTTGCCTTTTCGAGCCGCTTGGCTCCCTGCACTATCGTGAGTTGCACTGCTTGATATGAAAGCAGGCCACATACTCCAATAAAGATGATGGCAAGAGCAATAAGACGACGGTGAAAGAGCAGCATGTGAGAAGTATGGGAATCCTACTTGCTCATCGCTCATTATGGGCAAGAAGCACGATAAGCGTGATTGTTTCTGTCCGGTGCCAATATCAATCGTGAAAATGACCTACAAGGTAGCTACTTTTGCTATAATCCCCCTCCTTCTCCCCAGAATGGGGCCGTCGGTGACAGATCGGATATCTGGCGCCGCACTGGGCATCGTCGCGGCGATTGATGCTCGAGCCTCGGAGAGAATTCGCCGCGGATGTGCCTTGGTACCCAGCAAGCACCCTCCGCGATTTTTGACGCGTCGATCAATTTATGATCGGCTGGAGGACAGCGCTGCGTTGTGCACAGCACTTCGTATCTCAACATTTGGCCCGTGGTGTAATCGGTAACACACCTGGTTTTGATCCAGGCATTCCAAGTTCAAGTCTTGGCGGGCCAGTTTACTTACAGAGATGACTATAGAAACGAACAATCAAACACCACTTGCAGCGATCATTCTCGCAGCTGGAAAAGGCACTCGCATGAACAGTGATCTGCCAAAGGTTCTGCACCCTGTTTCTCAGAAACCAATGGTGCAATGGGTCGTTGATGCAGTCGTCGAAGCTGGTGTTGAGAGAACGCTTCTCGTCGTTGGGCACGGCGCAGATGAAGTAAAGAAGCAGATACCAAACTGTGAATTCGTTTTGCAAGAACCACAACTTGGGACAGGTCACGCAGTAGACGTTTGTAGAGAAACACTCGCGAACTTTGAAGGCGATATCCTGATTCTCGGCGGCGACGGTCCACTTATTCGCGCCCAGACCATTACACAGATGGTAGAAAAACAAAAAGAAACGCAAGCATCAGCAACACTTGCAACTTCAACCATTCCTGATCCAACTGGATACGGACGGATTGTTCGCGATACCAACGACAGATTCTCTGCGATCGTAGAACATAAAAATGCTACACCAGAACAACTCGACATTCATGAGGTATATCCAAGCTATGCAATCTTCAACGCTGCATCGCTTTGGTCGTGCCTTGATAATCTTGAAAAAAATCCTGTCAGTAACGAGTACTACTTAACTGAAGTGCCAGCAATGATGCTCGCTCGAGGAGAAAAAGTAGAAATCGTCAACGCAGTACCACCAGAAGATATTCTTTCGATAAATACCCCACAGCAACTTGCAGAAGTCGAAGCCATGCTCCAAGCACGACTCGACACAACTCTGGAGTCTACATCATGAGCCACGATGACCACAAACAAATGAAGATTTTTTCCGCAACAGGCGGTGCCCATCTTGCAGAAGCGATGTGTAAACACTTAGAACTTCCGATTGCATCAGCAACGGTTGAGAGATTTCCTGACGGCGAAATCATCGTGAAAATTGACGAAGATGTTCGTGGTCGAGATTGCTTCATCGTGCAATCAACTTCCATGCCAGTCAATGAAACGCTCATGGAACTACTGATCTGGATTGATACGCTCCGCAGAGCTTCTGCTGGGCAAATCACAGCCGTCATCCCTTATTTTGGTTATGCAAGACAGGACCGAAAAGATGAAGGTCGCGTTCCAATTACTGCCAAACTTGTTGCAAATCTCATTACTGCCGCTGGTGCCGACAGAGTCCTTTGCATGGACTTACACGCAGCACAAATTCAAGGTTTCTTTGATATTCCTGTAGATCACCTCACCGCAACAAAAGTTTTCTGCGATCACTTCGCAACCCAAGACGATATGCAAGGCGACAACATGGTGATCGTTTCTCCAGACGTTGGCAACGTTAAAGTTGCAAACATGTACGCGGGCTTACTCGATGCGAAACTTGCAATTGTCGATAAACGACGTGATTCAGGAAGCGAAGTTGTATCAAAACGATTGATTGGTAATGTCGAAGGAAAAGTCGTCCTGATGGTCGACGATATGATTTCAACAGCTGGCACAATTTGCGAAGCAGCAAAGCTTGTCACTGAACACGGCGCAACAAAAATAATTGCAGCAGCTACCCATGGCGTTTGTGTCGGCCCTGCCGTCGAACGCATCAACCAATCACCAATTACCGAAGTTGTCATCACCGACACGATCCTCCCCGACGATCGTCTCGATGGTCTTGGCGACAAACTAAATGTTCTCTCAGTGGCTCGCTATCTTGGCGAAGCGATCCACAGAATTCACCACCACATGTCAATCTCCGCATTGTTTACACGCGGCGAAGGCCCTAAGAAATAGATAGGAAAGAATTTTATGTCCAATGAAACCCCACAAATCAAAATAGAGTTGCGAGAAAAGTTAGGCACACGGTATGCCCAACGTCTTCGCAAAAGCGGACGCCTTCCAGCATCCATTTATGGTTCTGGCAGTGATCCTGTTTCTGTAAGTGTCGATGAAAAAGAAATTATCACACACCTCACCCATGGCAACCATGTTATGGAACTTGACAATGGAGATGGCAATCCTGCTACTGTCCTGGTCAAAGATCTCCAGTTTGGTTACCTAGGCGACAATCTGATTCATGTTGACTTCGCACGTGTGAACCTCACACAAGTTGTTACTGTGAATGCAAAACTCAATATTATTGGGCAACCAGTGCAATCATCTGCTCCTGGCGCGATGCTCGAAATCATTCGTCCTGAAATTGAAATCGAGTGTATGGTGAAAGATATTCCAGGAATGATCACAGCTGATCTTTCAACAGTTGAAGAAGTATTCACCATCGGCGATCTCGAACTTCCCGATGGCGTGAAAGCGACCCTTGACGAAGCTCGCCACATTGCACACATCACAATTATTCAAGAAGAAATTGAAGATACAGATGACTCTGAAGTTGCCGAAGATGAAACAGCAGCACCAGAAGTTATTGGCGACGATGCAGCAGAAACTGATAGTTCATCAGAAGGTGACAGCGAGTAACCGATGAAACTGATCGTAGGTTTAGGCAATCCCGGTTCCAAGTACAACGGATCCCGACATAACGTCGGGTTCGATGTCGTAGACCTATTGGCTTCAAAAGTCGCTTGCGGCGAACCTGCACGATCAAAGTTTGATTCCGTCATTGTTGAAACACAACATAATGGCGAAAAAATATTGTTCATGAAACCTCAAACGTTCATGAATCGAAGCGGGCAAGCAGTGAAACAAGCACTGACCTTCTTCAAAACTGATCCAGAGAATGCACTTCTCGTCATTGTTGACGACATTCATTTACCTTGCGGCTCTCTACGACTCCGTAACGAGGGATCAGACGGTGGACATAACGGACTCCAGGACATCACGAACCATATTGGAAATGGAAACTGGTCTCGACTTCGCATCGGCGTTGATGAACCGGGCAACATCCCACAAGCTTCGTATGTTCTTGGACGTTTTACTCCAGAGCAGCAGGAATTCATGGAACCTGCAATCGAGGCGGCTGTTGCATCATCGATCACTTGGATCGAATCCGGTGCAGAAGCTGCAATGAACCAACACAATCAAAAGCGGGAAACCGCACAACCTAATGAGGAAAACTAAATGAGCAACGAACGAATCCGAACCTATGAGGGCATGTTCCTCTTCCCACAATCTGCAACTGCAAACCTGCAAGAAGCTGCTGACCACGTCAAAGCAATTCTTGATCGTTGTGGTGCATCAATCGTCAGTTTTCGAAAGTGGGACGATCGCCGTCTCGCTTACGAAGTACAAGGCAACAAACGAGGCGTATACTTCTTGGCATACTTCACTGCACCAACTTCGGCACTTGCTGAAATCGAGCGACGATGCAATCTCTCTGAAGAAATTCTCCGTACGATGGTAACTTCTGCTGAACATATTCCATCCGAAATTATTGAAGCAAATGAAGGTCAAGAAGACCTAAAAGCTGAAATTAAGCTACGCAGTGAGAAAAAAGCTGACAGTAGTTCAAAATCAGGCAGCAAAATTTCTAAGAAGAGCGAAGAAAAAGAAGCAAAGGCAAAAGTTGAAGAGGTTGCTGAAGTAGTTGATGACGCCCCTGAGGTCACAGAAGAGGCACCCGAGTCTAGTGAAGAAGTATCTTCAGAAGCATGATGCCTTTTGGCATATTTTTATGGAATCAAGAAATCTTCTGGTAGAATGAATGTATGCATTAATTAATGGAGAAACAACATGCCTAGCTACAACAAAGTTTTACTCATGGGTAATCTCACACGAGACCCCCAACTCAAGCAGACACCAAACAATATGTCTGTTGCTGAAATCGGTCTTGCTTGCAATCGCAAGTTCAAGGGCAAAGATGGCGAAATGCGAGAAGAAGTCACCTATGTCGATTGTGAAGCGTGGGGTCGCACAGCTGAAACAATGTCCAAATATCTCAGCAAGGGCAAACCAGTCTTCGTTGAAGGTCGCCTCAAATTAGATCAATGGCAAGATAAAGAAGGCAATAACCGGTCAAAACTACGTGTTGTGATCGAAAGCTTCCAATTCATCGACAGCCGTGGCGGTCAATCATCGACTCCTCCTGCTGCGGCGACCACGACTGCCCCTCCATCAGACGACGTCCCTTTCTAATATAATCTCACACCGCGGTCCGGTAGCCGCTTAACACATCAGCTGAGGTCGTACCGGCGACTTCTAACTTTCCTTGAAAGGACACCAATATGGCTAGTACTCGAAGAATTGAACTCCTGCTTAACAGCAATGTAGAAAACTTGGGAATTGTTGGCGACGTAGTTCGTGTACGAATGGGCTTTGCCCGAAACTTCCTCATCCCAATGGGACTTGCGGAAATTCCAACCCCAGAAAAAATAGAAGCTCTTGCAGCACAACGCGAGATTGCACTACAAAAATACGAAGAAAACAAGACCATGCAATCTGCATTGATCGAACAGCTTGCAGAGGTTGCATTGACGCTTACTCGAAGTGCAAACGATCAAGGTGGTCTCTACGGCTCAGTCACACAACGTGATATCTCCGATGCCCTCTCTGAAAATGGTTTTGAAGTACCTACTCGTGCCATACGTTTACATCAAGCGATCCGTCGCGTTGGTGAGTACAGCGTGACTATTCAGTTTGGCAAAGATCTACGAACAGACATTGACATTGCCGTTAAACCAGATCGCCCACTTGAAGATCGTGAAGAGATGGAATTTGACGACGAAGGCAACCTCATCATTGTTGAGAAAGCAGCAACTCCTTCTAACGAAGAGAGCGAAGCTGAAACTAAGGAAGCACCTGAGGAAGCACCTGCTGAAGATACTGCTGAAGCAACTTCC
>JABHZL010000024.1 GCA_018656645.1 Phycisphaerae bacterium | reverse complement strand
TCTTCGTTGTAACACGCAATGCCTCTGCGAACTCCCTCTCCATCTATGATTGTATTTTCAGGTCCATCGCTGCTGCGAATTGTGAGAGTTTTTCCAAGCGTGTCGATGACTGAATCACCCGTTCCCGTGTACGTTCCTGCACTTAAAATTATTTCACTCCCTTGCAGTGCTCGCCTCATCGCATCGTCAATAGTCGCGTGCTCTTTTGGTACATGCATCAACCCATCCTGATCTGCATTGAAGAGGTAAGCCGAGTCAAATCCACCATCCTGCGATATCCTTCCCACAACAGCGATACCATCGGCGACGGCGATGCTCAATGGACCGTTCCAATAGTCATAATCGCTTGGCTTGAGTCTGGTTTCAATCCAAGAAGCCCCGTCGAAGCGGTAGATATATGAGTAGTTGTAGTCATCGCTCGCAACTACGATATCGTTGCTGATGGAAACATTGGTGCCGAAGGTACCCCAGTCACTTGCCACGAGTTTTGTTTCTTCAATCCAAGAATCCCCGTCGAAGCGGTAGATGTACGCGCCGCCTTGATACCACATGGTGTTGAATGCCCCCACGACTATAGTGTCGCCACTGATTGCAACGCTTTGGCCGAAGTAGTCACTCTGTTCCCCATCACTTGCCGTGAGTTTGGTTTCTTGCCAGACGCCTTTGACAAGGGAGTAGATGTACGCAGTACCCGAAGGGACGCCGTTGTCATCATCACCGTACCTTGACCCCACGACGATTGTGTCGCCGCTAACTGCGACGCTATAGCCGAAGTAGTCACCACTTGCCCCATCACTTGCAAGGAGTTTGGTTTCCTCGTTAACAAAGATTGCATCTTGAGAACTTGCCTCGCTCGCGCAGACAAGGAGTACTAAAAGTGAATATACAACCCTAATAGTTCGAGTGCTTAAAAATTGTTTACTTGTCATCTCTCTATCCCTTCTTTGTTACATCAAAAGAATTCCTCGGAGCGCGGAATTATGACCACTACTCTTCTATATGCTATATGCGTAAACCTAACAATAATCGATACCTAAATCAAGAAAATAGTGCCAATTAATTACCCTTGGTAACACATTTCATTGCGAATCATTGCTAACTGCTCAATAAACAGTGCTTCGGCTTTTTCGTGTTCAAACGTTGCCCAGTCCTCGCCAGCGTTCTCGTCCGCGCCGTCGCTGATATATTTGAAGCACCGAAACGGCACACTGAAATGAAGGCACACCTTTGCAATGGCGTACGCTTCCATATCGACAATGTGAACCCCAGAAAGATGCGGAGTTGTTACAAAACTATCACCTGTACCACAGACAATTTCTGAAGATCCAATCAAGTGCCCCCCTTCTTCAAAGGGCGTGACGTGTTTTTCAAATCCAAGTGCTGAACAGTCCATGTCTCGCTGCACAAAACCGGTGCATTCAACTAGTCCATGTGTAAACTCGCTTGAAACCGAGCCAGCCGTGCCAAAGTTCACAACCAATTTCGGCTTGTGTTCCAAAATCAACTTTGTTGCCTGCAGAGCAGCGTTCACCTTGCCAAGCCCTGTTACAAAAACGCGGTCTTCTTTGTGAAGCGTTGGTATTTCTTCTTGAAGTGCACAGAGAATAATCATGTGCCACATTCTACTCCTGATACCATTCGTGGTATGCATGATTTTATTTGTATCGGCGGAATCACTCTAGGTTCCTTGTTGCTTGTCGCTGGTTTATTACACTTGATTCCAAGACTTGGAAAAGCTGGCAGAACTCTTTCCCAGTGGCTCTGCGTTGCACCCGGGCTTGACCTTGTCGTGGGTTTCTTTACTGGATTGCCTCTCATCCTTGGTCCTGTCTTTGGTGGTTGGATTGGACTCGCCGCTTCCGTGATCGCGCAAGCTCTCGCAGTGATGATATGGACTTGTATACACGGACTTGCGCACCCAACTGCACGCAAAGGTCCTCGAATTGTGAAATTTCTCAATGCACTTGTTGGCACGTGGCAAAACTTCATTGCAGTTTGGATTACAGCGTTTGCTGTTCCAGTCTTTCTATTGGTACGAGTTGCAGAAATCCTCGTGTACCCTTGGCTTGTTTGGCTTATTCGTTTTCCGAAATACAAGCAAAGTGAGTGGGTTCGGGTCAACCGATTTAAGTTTGAAAACTTAGTGGGACACGATTTGATTTGGTGTTTGTACTGCGACTGGATGACGGGCGTTTGGTCGCTTGGTTCTGAGATGCTCAGAAACGTTGAATCGTTTTGGTGCCCGCTTCGTTTTGATAATAAAAAGAAATGCGAAAACTGCAGCGTCGATTTTCCCGATGTCTTCAACGGATGGGCTCGACCCGATGGTTCGATGGAGGATGTTGTTGAAATTCTAAAGAAACAGTATGGCGAAGCCGAAGTCAATTGCTGGTTCGGGCATCCTGCTCGGTTAACAGTTGAAGGCGAAGAAACCGAAGACAATTAATCCAAAACGATAAAGATGCCTTTGCAACTATTTTTTGCAAATAAATAAATGCGTCAATTTTAATTTACTTTTTATGTAATTTTTGTTCAATATATGCCGCTGGGGATCTCATACACAAAAAGAAACAGAGCCCCTCAAAAGAGGGGCTCTGCATGGAACCACAAATTGGTTCCAGAGGGAGGGAGGTTTTTATAACGAATTAGTCTTCGTTGACTTCGTACTCTGCGTCGATGACATCGTCGCCATCACTGCACGAGCCATCACTGCACGATTCACCGCCGCAACATTCGCCTTCTGCGCCGCCCTGTGCAGTCGCTTCAGCAGCCGTTGCTTCGTAGACAGCCTTGCCGAGTTCTTCAGCAGATGTAGCAAGATTCGTAAGTGCCGCTTCAATCGCTTCCTTGTCGTCGCCCTTCAGGGTTTCTTCAAGGTTTGATACAGCAGATTCGATTGCACTTCGCACTTCTTGTGAAACTTTGTCGCCGTGTTCTTCGAGACTCTTGTTCGTTGAGTGAACCATCATCTCGGCACGATTTTTAAGTTCAACAGTTTCGCGTCGAGCTTTGTCTTCTTCAGCATGTGATTCAGCATCGCGTTTCATTGTTTCAATTTCATCTTCGTTCAAACCTGAAGAGTCTTTGATTTCAATGCGCTGGCTCTTGCCAGTTGCTTTGTCTGTTGCTGAAACCGCAAGGATTCCGTTTGCATCAATTGCGAATTCAACTTCAATTTGCGGAGTTCCGCGAGGTGCTGGTGGAATGTCCGTAAGATCAAAGCGACCAAGCGATCGGTTATCCGTAGCAAACTCTCGTTCACCTTGAAGAACATGAATCGTCACAGATGTTTGACTATCTGCAGCGGTTGAAAATGTTTCTTTCTTAGAAGTTGGGATCGTTGTGTTTCGTTCAATCAACGAAGTCATCACGCTACCAAGTGTTTCAACACCAAGTGAGAGTGGTGTGACATCTAAAAGAAGAACGTCTTTCACGTCACCTGTAAGTACGCCACCTTGAATAGCAGCGCCAACTGCAACAACTTCGTCAGGGTTAATTGACTTGTCAAGTTCCGCAGTTTGGAAAATTTCTTTTGTAATTTCTTGTACTTTAGGAATACGAGTTGAACCACCAACCATGACGATGTCAGAAATATCCGATGGGGACATCTTTGCATCTTTTAATGCTGCTTCGCATGGTTTACGGAGGCGATCAAAGAGGTCTTTGCAGATTTCTTCAAACGTTGCTCGAGTAATTGTTACTTGCAAGTGCTTCGGACCATTTTGGTCAGCAGTAATAAACGGCAAGTTCACAGATGTTTCTTTTTGTTGTGAAAGTTCGCATTTTGCTTTTTCAGCAGCTTCTTTCAAGCGTTGCAATGCCATTGGATCACTTCGAAGATCCATTGATTCTTGCTTTTTGAATTCATCTGCGATGTAATCGATAAGTCGTTGATCAAAGTCGTCGCCGCCAAGGTGCGTATCACCATTTGTAGCCAAAACCTCGAAGACACCATCGCCTATATCGAGAATTGAAATATCAAAAGTACCGCCGCCTAAGTCAAAGACTGCGATTTTTGAGTTTGTTTTCTTTTCAAGACCATAGGCAAGTGCTGCGGCTGTTGGCTCGTTGATGATTCTTTCAACTTTAAGACCGGCAATGACACCAGCATCTTTTGTTGCTTGACGTTGCGCGTCGTTGAAGTATGCAGGAACAGTAATAACTGCGCGATCAACTGTTTCGCCTAGATAATCTTCTGCTACCTTTTTCAAGTCTGCAAGAATCATCGCGGCAATTTCAGGTGGCGTGTACTCTTTATCACGCACACCGATCTTCACAAGATCGTCAGCACCACCGAGAATACCGTATGGCACCATTGTTTCTTCTGATTGCACTTCGTTGTGCCTACGACCCATAAACCGCTTTACGGAAAAGACGGTGTTGGTTGGGTTTGTCACTTGTTGGTGACGAGCTGGTTGCCCAACGAGACGTTCATCCTTGTCGGTAAATCCAACAACGGATGGGGTTGTTCGGTTACCCGAACTGTTAATGAGGACCTTTGGTTGGTCGCCTTCCATAAGTGCGACGACTGAGTTCGTTGTTCCAAGGTCAATTCCAATAATTTTAGACATAGTAAGTCTCCTTCTGCAAGAGCGATCCATTCGTGGGATTTTGCCCTGCCATGTACTAGGTGCAAGTTGCATGCCAAACCCCATAAATTTAAAGAAAGAAAAACAGTGGTTTAGGGTGTTTTTTTGCGTATTTGTATGCCAGAATGGCACAAATGCACATCGGAAACGTCAAACTCGATACTCCTGTCTTTCTAGCCCCAATGGCTGGAATTGCTGATTTACCATTTCGATTGTTGTGCAGGGAACTCGGCGGGGTGGGATTGGCGGGTTCTGAATTACTCAATGCTCGGGCAATTGTGCAAGGAAGAGATGCTATTTGTAATAAGGCGCTTCCCCCGCTAGAAGATAGTCCACTGAGTGTTCAACTCTATGGCGCTCTAGACGATCCACTTCCAGAAGCTGCTGCGTGGGCTGTTGAAAACGGCGCAACTATTATTGACATCAACATGGGGTGCCCCATTGATAAGGTTTGCAAAAAAAATGGCGGCTCGTTGTTGATGAAAACACCGGGAAAAACAGCAACGCTTGCAAAACAAATTATTGGTGCCTGTGGTGACGTGCCTGTAACCGCAAAAGTTAGGCTCGGTTGGGGCGAAAATGAACTCACAGCCCCTGAAATTGCAAAACGACTCGAAGATGTGGGAATTGCCGCTATTACCGTGCACGGTCGAACAACGAGTCAAAAGTTTTCTGGCAACGCTTGTCTTGATGGAATTGCAAAAGTTGTGGAAGCAGTTTCAATTCCAGTGATTGGAAACGGGGATATTCATTCTGTTGAAAGTGCTATGCGAATGTTTGATTACACAAAATGTGCGGGCGTGATGGTTGGACGGCACGCAATGAAAGAGCCGTGGATTTTTGATGATATTTCTAGATGTTTGAATGGTGAAAACGCGAACTTCCGGGGGCGGAATGCAAAAATCGAAGTCATCCTTCGTCATCTTGAATTAATTTTGCAATATCGCTCTGAACGAGCCGCGCTTCATTGCATCACAAATAGAATTGCACTCTACGGGCGAACACTTGGTCACATCAAGCCACTCAAGGAACGAGTACGTCTTGCAAAATCTGCCGATGAAATTCGCGATGCACTAGAAGCGTGGCTTACGCCCGAAGTTTCCAGCACTTAAGAAATCAATTTTTCACTGTCAAGATCCCGGAACAAAAGAAGTACCGGATGTACTTGCAATGCTTTTGCAAGATAATGACTGTACAACACGGTTGTTTTGGGGCGGAACGCTTCAAGTGCATCAATGTACAAACGTTGCTTTTTTCGAAAAAACGGATTTTTCATTACGCGAGATGTGCAATAAACAACTTCTCGTAATTCCTGATTAGTCAGCAAAAAAACTTTCGATCAATTTCCAAATATCAAGCCAATAATATCTCTGCAGACCTTTGGATCGAAGACCGTGATACAAGTTAAAACCATCGACATAACAAATGACATTCATCCCAGCGATTGTATTCGTGCATTTTGCAATCCCATGAGAAATTATTGTTTTGTCTATTTGTTACAGTTGTGACTGATAACTAATGAATAAACTGAGTTAAGGATATTTACGGAGGCCAAGTGCCCGACCAATTAATTATAATAACCAACAGATCTTCAATATCCACAATACCGTCACCGTTAGCGTCGCCTTCAGGACCACTGCCGCCCCAGTTGTCAATAAAAATAAGGAGATCTTCAATATCGATAACGCCATCACCGTTAAAATCACCAGGGATCTCACATGGACCTAACGAATCAAAGACATAAGCTCGACCACAATTTACCGTGTTAAAGTTGTCTGTGAGTGGTGCACCAACGGCAACCCTGTGATGTACAAGCCCAACACTTGCCCCAAAGTACTTAACAGGCCCACCTCCTGGCAGAATGATGCCCTGTTCTTGCCAATTTGTTCCGTCAAAGTGAAATACAATCAACTTACCTGGTCCCATGTGGTATCCTTCAGGAGCACCAACTACAATAGTATCACCATCGATTGCGACTGCATCCCCATATTCATCACTAATCGAAGGGTTCGCCCTATGTAATTCTGTACCATAATCCCAAGTGCCATTTGCAAATGTGTACAGAAATACTGCACCTATCTCGGCACCGACCCCTCTAGCTCCTACAACCACATTATGCCCCGACACATCAACAGAACAACC
>JABHZL010000026.1 GCA_018656645.1 Phycisphaerae bacterium | reverse complement strand
CAATGGCTTCCTCTTGTTTGTTTGCTCGCCAAAGGGCTGTAGCCATAAGGTATGTCGCCTGTGGCATCTCAGGGTTTATTGCAATCGCCCTTCCAAGAGCATCTGCGGACTCCGCGTAGTAGCCGTTGGCAAAGAGCGCCGAACCGTGCACTACCCAGAGTTTCGGGTTGGCCATATCCGCACGAAGCTCTGATACCGTTTTTTGAAAGAGTGCGGATACATTCGGGTCGACTGTGGAATTGTTATTTGGAAGCGGAATACCAGTGGTTTTAGGCGAAGATACGGTAGCCGATCCTGCTTCATTACCACCACAACCTATTAACAACGAAGAAATAACCATTACTAATACTGATAATCGCATATTCATAGTGCAAATCTTACCCGAAGCACGCGGAGTCCGACCCCAATGATTACACGTCAAATTCGTCGATCTTTTGCCCAAATTAACATATTGGGACATTTCAATATCTTTTGTGAAAAAATTATAGTATTTCGCTTGACAATACTGCCAGTTTGATTCATATTGCAAACATGGTGGTTTGGGGTCTACACGGACCCCACCGCCGACTCAGGGTTTTCACTCGAAAAACTACCTGAGGCGAGGAGAGAAGAGAGACCTCACCCTCGTAATATTTAGCTCTTTCTCAGGATGGTTTTACTCATTTGAGTATCACCCCCTTACAAACGGATGGTATGTGCCGTAAAGACATACCGAGGCTAGGAACGTGTCGACACACTGAACTAGTGGGAGGAAATTGTTAATTGTATTTGATTTGTCGAGATCAAATTGAGAAGAGAATAGAGGATTTTATTATGAAAAAGCGATTTATGCTTACAGCAGCTGGTGCAGCTGCAACAGGTATTGCTGGAACAGCTTCTGCTGTTGTAGTAGATTTCAACCACGGTCTCGACCGATGGGCTGGAGAACACTCATGGCAGCTATACACGTCAGGTAGCTCAGTTGCAGTTGCTTCGATGTATATATCAGGTAGCCAACTAATGTATGCTGGTTGCAGTAGCCTTTCCTTCATCAGCGGCACAGCATCAAGCCACTTTGGTAATGTTACTGGTGTTATGGACCTTGCTTCTGGTACATATAATGTACAAATGCAAGATGCATACGGTGATGGTTGGGCTTGGAACAGCTACCAAGGTGGTTTAACCATCGGTTCAGCTAGTGGCACTGTATCAGCTTCTTCAGCTTCATTCAGCTTTACTGTTGCTGGTGTTCCAGCTCCAGGTGCTCTTGCACTTTTAGGTCTTGCTGGTGTTGCAGGTAGCCGTCGTCGTAAATAATTTTACGATTTCGCTACGACTTTAATTAGTCAATACGAACAGGTCATCCTTTAAGGATGACCTGTTTTTTTGTGGATCTCACATGTAGCAATAGTTTTGCGATAAATGACTTATGCAGTTAACAGCCACATAGCATCAAATGTAGTCTGAAACTATGTCCATAAGTGGACCAAGGTGCTTTTCGTAATTTTTCCAGCGACCGCTCGATGTCTTATACATCTTCTTGTTCACTTGGTCGTAACTGATTGTTTTGGCAACGCGCTTTGACTTGTGGAACTCCATGCAGTCCTCTTGCCATGGCAAACCGAGGAACTCGATGATTCGCTCGGTTTCGCCGCGCTGATCGGCAACCAAATTTTCGTAGTGCAACTCCATCACAGGAATCGACAACGATTCCACCCACATATCTGCCATCTTTTTGCGTTCAATCCAAACTAGACCAAGATGACGCAAGTCATTTGTGTACGGGTGCCCCGCCGAAAGAAGGTTTGTCGTGTAGCAAGAGACCGCGTTATCAAGCGGATGGCGGTGCAATATTATTGCACGTGAACTCGGCAATACCTTTGATAGAAAACCAACTTGAACTGGCAAATTGAGTGCTTTGTTTGACACAACCCGCTCGCCATTTCGTGAATACTCGACTGCTTCAAGATACATCTCTGCTAATTTTGCTGCATCATCAGCACGCAAATCAACAAGATTATTTGGCCATTCATGGAAGGAATCGGTTAATGTTGGTATGTCGAGTTGCATGGACATACCAACTGACATTTCTCCACCGTTTTCGATATCTGGATGCATACTCATAATCTGTTCAAGTAAACTTGTCCCGCTTCGAGGATTGCCCACAATAAAGAGCGGCTCTATTTCGGTCTTAGGCCCTTCAACTAAAGCATCAAGAATGCCGTTAGACATAACCTCTCTCATTTCAACAAATTGATCGAAATACCTATCAATATCAAAAGGAATGGTGCTCAAACTGTGCGCTTTCTCTGCAGTCACCCACGCCTTGTCGTATTCGCCCAGTTTGTCATAAGCTTTTGTGAGCATAAACATTACACTAATATGCCCAGGTTCGTCTAATTCTGAAAGTCGATCTTCACAACTTTTAATCAAATCAACTGCACTTTCAAAGTCCTTTTTTGCAATTAATATCCGAGAGCGAAGAATTATATTTTGTATTTGACCAAGAACATTCTGAGGAAGTTTTGCAAACTCTTTCTCTGCGAGTTCTAACTTATTGTTTCGTTCGTAGATATCAGCTTTAGTGAGAACTTCTTTGTTTTTATTTCCTGTCAACGCATGTAATCGAGAGTTATAAAAAATTGCTTTTTCCATTCCTCCAGCATAATTCCACGCTTCAGCTAGGGCTTTAAGCAACTCTCTCTTATCTGGAGTTTCCTTGTTGAGTTTTTCAAGTATTACTATCGCAGCATTCCAGTCCCGTAATTCAGAAGCAATATGCGCGTTTAAAAAACGAATTTGCCGAGAATCAGGGTACTCCCGAAGTGCCTCATGCACTGTTCTGCGAGCAAACAGTAGCATTTTCTTAGATAATAATTTCTTAATAGCTACTACCGCTTCTTCTTCAGTATAAAATTTAGGCATTGTCAAATTATAGTCGAAGAAATACCCATCTTCCCTTCACTGAAACTACGAATTATTACCCAGAAACCAAACTATGAGCAACAACCAAGAAGCAGTTGATACTTCAGCAATCAAGATCAAGATCACCAAACTCGAAGAGCCAGATTATCGCCTTGACTTTGAAATGCCCGCCAAACTTGTCGTCGATATTTACGGTCGACTCAAAGAGGGTGGCTACGATTATGACAAAGAGCAAATGGCCTCCCTTCTAACGAAAATTTGCCTTGACGAAGGCATGGCTCGGTTTGAGAAGAACTCTATTTGGGGTCCAAAATTAATGCCCGGCACGCAACAGGGAGAGTTCAGCGAGGATGGCCCATTCGTTTTCTCCGCAATTGTGGACGCAACACCAACAGAAGCGCTCAAAGAAATCAATTCTATTCCGATTCAACGCCTAAACTTAGAAGTCAGTGATGAATTGATTGAAACTGAACTTTTTGAGCAACGGCTATTATTTGGTTCACGCAAATCGTTTTCCGGTGAACTCGCCTACGGTGATGAAATTACTAGTAAAGCAACGCTCACTGTTGAGGGCAACGATTCGCCAGAGTTTGCACTTGACAATTGTGCTATACGAGTTCCAAAAGATGGGCAACCACTTGCAATAGGGGAGTTCAAATGTGATGAAGGGGAACAACTTCGAGGCGCATCTGTTCCTGGAAATATTTCCATTTCCATTTCCAGACAACAAGATACATCCGAAACATTAGTTCTAGATGTTTTGTCAGCAGAACGAATAACACCTTGCTCAATCGATCACGTGCTTGAACAATATGGAACACCAAATGAAACCATTTTAAAAGCACAGATCAAACTCTCTTTACAACGAAACTTTGATAGAGAGAATGACACGATTATGCGTAAGCAACTGTTCGACTATCTTCTTGAAAATATTACCGTTCCAGTTTCACAAAGAATTATCGACGGCCACTGGGAAGAACTTTGCAAAAAAGAAGTAGAGAAAAACTCAGAGCAAACTGAATTGAGCGATGAAATCAAAAACAACCTCCGTGATATGGCTGAGATTATTGCAAAGCGAAGAACGATTAATGCATGCTTTCAAGAACTATTCAAAATCTTTCCCAACGAAGAAGATATACAAGCGCAAATCTGCGATATTGCGGAAACTCGGCGGGTTCGACCGAAAGAAGTGCAGGAAGAATTTGTTTCGAGTGACAGAATGCATGTTCTTGGAAATATGGTAATAGAGAAGAAAATCTTCAATCGTCTTAAAGACAAAATGGTGTTTACGGACGCCAGTTGAGTTTGGTATTATTTCCCTATGGACTATTTGACTGAAGCAGAACATACAAAACTCTCCAAAGAACTTGAAAACCTTATCGCAGAGCGACCGGTGATTTCAACGAGAATTGGCACAGCCCGTGAACTTGGCGACCTTAAAGAGAACGCCGATTATCACGCTGCTAAAGATGACCAAGCGCACAACGAGCGTAAAATTAAAGACCTAGAAAAACGCTTAGCTGAAGCAACTGTTGCTGATACCGAACACGTCCCTGATGACGTTGTGTTTCTTGGAAGTGTCGTTCGATTGAAAAATTGCTCTAACAACAAAGAAGATTTATACAAGTTAGTCGGCGAATCGACAGGACGCTTCGATTTGGATTACCTAGAAGTAACTCCTAACTCACCACTTGGTGAGGCATTGTTCAAATCCCGCGTTGGCGAAACCGTTGGCGTTGTTCTCCCTGCTGGTCGTACTCAATTCGAAATTCTCGCAATCGTCGAATAAAAAACAAACTCACAGGTGGCTTTTCAGGTTCCCCACCAAGGGAATTGCTGCAATAACGCTTGAGTTTTGGATTGTGTTTGAAGCAATCGCACTCATAAAAAAAGACCCCCGCCCAAAGGGCGAGGGTCTGAATTAGAAAAGTAAGCGAGGCTTAGCAAGGTCCCCAACCACCGATGAGGAGGAGGAGGTCATCTACATCGACCATACCGCTCTCATCAATGTCAGCAGCACAACCCGAGCATGCACCCCAAGCGTCAATCAACGCAAGAAGGTCATTCACGTCAGTGGTATTGTCACCATTGATGTCAGTGGCACATGCAGGCTCTGGATCAAGGCCATAGTTGTTCCAGTACAAACCAATGGATTGGTGTACTTCACCAGCACCATCGAACCACTGAACATTCACACGTGTTTCAAACCCTTGACCAGCTTCGATTGAGAAACTACCAATTCTGTGACCAAGTGCAGTACCTTGACCAAGAGCACCAGCAGGATCGTCAGGAATGATGAACCAAAGACCGTCATTGATCATAAGACCGTCTGTACCGTTGAAACCAGCAGAGTCAAATCCTAGAAGCATTGCAGCGCTAAAGGCTGCATCATCACTTCCGATAGCAACATAAGAGTCGTAAACCAAATCGATACCACCAAGTGAATCAAGTGCTCGATCATGCGCAACATCAGCGCCGTAGTTTGATTGATGTAGAGCTACTGGAGTTGCAGAGCCGTCGAAGAGTGAGTTTGACCAAGTGTAAAGTTCAAGTACATTGGCGTTACCAAAGACTGCTGTCATAATTGTGTTTGGATCTGTGCTTGGGAAGTACAAATCAAATGTCACCATGGATGCCCCATCACTTCGTGACCATGTTCTCATTTCATAATTTATGTGATCAGCGCCAGCGCCACATGTAATGTCATCACATGATGTGCCTTCGCCATACCAACTACCTGCACAGTCTGCTTCAAGTGTTACCGAACAAGTTTGATCATTGCAGCAAGCACCTGGGGAACAACTAACTGAGCCACAAGTTACGTTATCACCATTGTATGAACCACCTGCGAGGAAACAATCTTCACTTGAAAGAATCTGGCAAGCACCACTAACGCAGCAAGCACCAGTTGCGGCAACGCATGGGTTTGCATCACAAGTTGTGTTGTTACCTTGCCAGTCACCGCCGCCAGCGTCACATTGGCTTTGATACATCACAACACAATTGCTACCTATGCAACAAGCGCCAGTAGGTGCTTGATTTTCGCATGATAAACAATTCAAGCCATTAGCGAAAGAAGTTATATCATTAATTGATGCTGAGACAAATAAGTTCGCACACTGAATAGATGGGTACATTGTGTTGTAAGCTGGGCTTTGAACATGACCCGCACCCCAGTTATGCCCTAGTTCGTGAGCAGAAAGGTCGGTTGTACAGCCAAGACTACCACAACAATCTGATTGAACCAAACTATACCCCATAGAGGTATAACAAACGACACCTAACCAAGCAATACCGATTGTTGAACCAGTATTTTTTCCTGTAAACAAATGTGCAACATCTCTTTGAATTGAACCTTGATTATTATTCCACTCCGTTCCAAATTCATCAAGCATAATTTCTGCATTGGAGGAATCGTAGGGGTCGTTTGAGCTTGAACGAACAATAATTGTTGTGATTAAGTGAGAGAGTTGAACTTCATCTTCATATTGCACGTTGACACTATTGATGACTTGGTTAATTCGACTTTCAGTTTGACTTCCCCAGTCTTGGTAATATTCATAATCTGTATCAACACCGAGTTGAGCAGTACAAATGACTGTTCCACGATCCGTAGATGTTTTGTAATTTGCAAGCATGCCGAGTACGTCGTCAACATGCATGTGATCATCTGCTCCACAGACACCTTCAGATGGAATCATGTTGGTTGTGTAATACAACGCGTAAAGATCTTCGTTTATACCGTCGATTTTGTCACGCATAGGTTCTAACCAAACTTCTTCACCATTACCTAAACGAATCCGAGCGTACAAACCGTCTTCCATAAGCGAGCCAGCGGCTATACTTCCTGCAAGTTCTGTAATTGAGCCGCGGAGTGTTCTAATTGGACCCGCTGGAACCTCGTACAATTCACCTTCGTCATCTTGCATAAGAACTTGGTAGTTCTCAGAACGAGTTGATTTTGGTTCAAGTTCAAGTGTGTAGGTCAGATTCCCAATTGGAATTCGAACGGTAATTGGCTGTTCTGGAGTGTCATCAATTCGTAGCGTTGTGTGCCAACTGTTTTCCAGATTTAAGACTGCGTTTATTTCACGATCCAATGGTTGACTTGGACCAGTACCAACATCAGCCATTGCTGTAATTGATGTGACTGCAGTCACGAGAGCTGCTTGTAAAAAAATAGATCGAACGTTCATGGACAATACTCCTTAGAGGTACTTTCTTCCCAAATCATTTGAATGCGAACCCCTCCAATGGGGCTATTAATGCATTCGTGATACAACGCCAACGGTTTCAACCAATAGGCACAAACTCCCCATAGTCTCCCAAGATTACCCCATAATCGACCTCGATACCACTCTAAACTAGTAAAAAAAGGGAAAAATCGATTTTAGTTTGGTAAATTGGTAAATTTGGTAAATAATAGTTCCAGAATCACATAAAAATTCACTAGGCAATGTAATTTTGAATCCCAAATCATGCCTTCTGCGTTGGGCACTTCTGATACAACATGTAATGTCGGGGTGGTTACCTTGCCTTTCACGAGAATTGTTGCATTTAGAAAATAACCTCAGCGGGCATGGTGCCCGCAAAGGTTAGGAGGAGAGATCTTGTGCACTTTCCCCGCGTCAAAGCGGAACGAGTCCTGAAAGTGAACTATTGCATTTGATACATAAAAAAGCGTTTTTATCAAATTATTTACGTTGAAAAATCATCTCATTCCACCCCTTGACCAGTGAGAGAACCATGCTAGAATCCGCTTCCCAATTGGGGCGGTAGCTCAATTGGTTAGAGTACCGGCCTGTCGAGCCGGTTGTTGCGGGTTCGAGTCCCGTCCGCCTCGCTTTAGGAAAAGATCAAAACCTCATTGCTCAGCAATGAGGTTTTTTGCACAAATGAATAACAACGGATCTACCTATTATTTGCATTCTGCCCAGCTGCTGCCAATCGAAGCGTCAGCAACAATTGGGACATCGAGATCCATTGCTGATTCCATCAACTCGACAAGGAAATCTTTGACTTCCTCTGCTTCATGAACTCGAGCCTCCACAACAAGTTCGTCGTGTATTTGCATCAACAAACGGGCATTTGGGAATTTTTTTACTAAACCAACCTGCACGTTGTTCATTGCAATTTTGATCAAATCCGCTGCACTCCCCTGCACCACACTGTTGATCGCTACACGTTCCCCCATCGAGCGCTGCTGTGCATTTGATGAATCGATCGAACGAATCGTTCTCCGCCTTCGCATAATGGTCTCAACGTATCCGTGTTCCTTCGCTTGTGTCACACATTCATCAAGAAACGACTGTATTCCACGAAATCTAGATTTATAGTCATCGATTATCGCAGAAGCGCGGCTTGGGTCACAATCAAGTTGCCGAGCAAGTCCCCATGCAGTGATCCCATAGACAATCCCAAAGTTCACTGCTTTTGCTGCCGAGCGTTGCTCGCTTGAAACCTCATCAATTGCAGTACCAAAAACTTCCGAGGCTACTGCTCTGTGAATATCTTGCCCTTCAAGAAACGCTTGCTTCAACGCCTCGTCTCCAGAAAGGTGTGCAAGCATACGCAACTCGACTTGTGAATAATCTGCAGCGATAAACATATTTCCATTTTCAGGAATAAACGCTCTTCTAATCTCTCGCCCAACATCCGAACGAATAGGAATATTTTGCAAGTTTGGATCGCTGCTACTCAAGCGACCTGTCGATGTACCTGTTTGATTAAACGAAGCATGAATGCGATTAGTCTTTGGATTGATCGCTTCCCCCAAGGAAACAAGATACGTATTCACCAACTTCGTGAGTTTTCTATATTCAAGAATCAGCGAAGGCAGTTGCGTTTCAATGTCTGGGTCACTTGCCAATTTTTCTAACACTTCAACATTCGTAGAATGAAATGATTTTCCTCGTTTAATCGGCGTAATACCAAGGCCAGGCGACTCATTGAACAATACTTCCGACAATTGTTTAGGAGAATCAGGGCTAAATGGATATGGAGAGGCAGCCTCAATTTCTTTTTGCAATTCCTCAATACGAACAGAGATGTTTTGACGTTGCCGCTCTAACTCGTTTGGATCGACTTTCACGCCTGCAATTCTCATCGCAGCAAGCACTCGTACGAGTGGCATTTCTATTTCGTCGTATAAACTTCTCAAATTTTTGAGTTCCAACTGCGGTTCAAAAACATTCCAAAGCTGGAAGGTAATGTCTACATCTTCTGCAGCATATGGACATGCATCAATAATCGGAACATGATCAAATGTAACCTGTGTTTTGCCTTTACCGATCAACTCTGAAATTGGAATACACTCATACCCCAACGTACCGAGCGCAACAGCATCCATTGAATAGCCACTTCTTGAAGCATCAATTAACCATGCAGCAATCAACGTGTCATGCAACGTCCCTCGTACTTTGATTCCAGCGTTTTGCAACACAACCAAATCATATTTAATGTTGTGCCCTATTTTTGCAACTGTTTCGTCTTCAAGAACAGCTCTCAATGATTCAATAACAACCCCTTGCTCAAGGTGTTTTTCAGGGCACTTTGTTGGAATGTATGCACCATCTCCTTTACCAAGAGAAATTGAAATACCGCAAAGTTCTGCCGACATTGGATTGAGACCCGTTGTTTCTGTATCAACTGCGAGAATCGTTGCGTTTTCACACCGCTTTACCAATGCATCAAGTTTCTTTTTGGTATCAATAAGTGTATACCCAGCACTATAGGCGGGGTGATCGCGGTCAGGACCCATATCAAAGAGTCCTCCAGTAATCGTAGGGGTTGCTTTCTTTGGCTTTTTGTCATTGGAAACTGTGGTCTCTTCACCGCGGGCAATTCGTTTTACATCATCCGGAAAACGATTAAACCCCAAGCCACGAAACAAAGATTCGATTGCTTTGACATCCCACGCACTTGGATCTGATTTCGTTTTAGCTAAATCAAAATCAAATTCTACATCTTCTTTTAGTGTCACTAATTTGCGGCTTAGTGTAAGAATATCTCGACTAGCAAGTAAGTTTTCTTTGCGTTTTCCCTTGATTTGATCAATGTTTTCATACACACCTTCGATTGAGCCGTAATCCATGATCAGTTTCGCAGCGGTCTTAGGCCCAACGCCCGGCACGCCTTGAATGTTATCACTCGTGTCACCCATCATTGCAAGAATGTCGCCAACCATTGACGGTGGGATTTCCATGCCGGGAGTTTTGAAAACATCGTCAGGCACAACTGTTTGCCCTTTATGTGCATCAAATAGTTCGACATGGCTATCAATCAGTTGGGTTAAATCTTTATCACGAGAAATAATTCTCATGTTTAAGTCGGGTTGTTCTTGTCGCATTCGCTTCACCAACGAAGCAATAACGTCGTCAGCTTCCACAACAGGTTCGCCGTATACCGGAATGTTCAATGCTTCTAGAACTTCGAGGCACGCATCAACCTGCACGCCAAAGTCATCTGGCGCTGCTTCCCGATTTGCTTTGTATTCAGGGTCTATTTCTGTACGAAAAGATTCTTGATCACCAGCAACGTCGATGACAACTGCAAGATGCTCGGGTCTTTCTTCGCGAAGCAATTTGAGAAGCATCGCTGTAAAACCATACACCATATTCGTTGGATCGCCCGTCACAGGGCTGCTCATTGGCGTCCGAATTGCATAATACGCACGAAAAAACTGTGCATGACCGTCAATGATGTAAAGAGAGGACATGTTGGTTAGTCCGCAAGTTTTCGAAGCATTGCTTCGGTTGCAGGATCAAGCGTGCGGCTTCGTCTTGCCATCACAGTTCTTGCAACCTTTAAGAATTTTTCAATGCGATATGTGCGAGCACCACTGTCAGTGTGCCATGCGAATCGTGGTGTTGGTGAAGGCGCTGGTTGCGTTGAGGCAATCATTGCACCTGTTCCAACAATTGTTCCGGTCATAATTCTTGTTTCGATTGCAAACTTTGCATGATCTCCAACAAAACAACCGACGAATTGCCTATTCGTTCGATGCCGAGTTCCTTCTAAATCAGTCACGATCACGTCGCCATACGTATTGAGTAAATTAGAATTTGCAGTCCCTGCACCAAAGTTTACCCACGAACCAATCACGCTATCGCCAAGATGGCCCCTGTGTGATTTGTTTGTATTTCCCTGAATAATAGTGCCACCAACCTCACCACCAATCTTGCATTGTGGGCCGATTGACGTGTTCGCTTTAATGTGCGCACCATCAATAATTGTCGAACCTTTTCCAATCCAACATGGACCACAAAGAACAGCGTTTGGTCGGATTGTCGCTCCTTCTTCAACGCGAATTGCGCCTGCAGTTGCGTCGAAGACTACCCCTGGAAATACAACAACAGATTCATGCACATCAACTCGGTGCGTTCCAACACCGGAACCACCGCTTGGTGGTGAAAGTTCTGCAGCTGTTTCAAGATCTTCAGCAAGGAGTGATGGAAGGTGATCCAAAATATCCCACAGTGTTTCAATGCGAGGATGATCAACCTCGGTTGGCTTGTTATCTAGCAGATGCTTCAAACCCGTTCGCTCTGCAATCATTGGAGCACGATGTGGTTCGTCACATGTAAAACCAGAAGGCGTGCAACCCATTTTTTTCGTCAATCTCTCAAGCGTAGTCAACCCCCCCGTTCGCAGCTCAAACGTTGCTCTAAGATCGCACAGAGGTGCCAAACCCACCGCACCATCATCATGAATAATCCAATCGTTCATATTGCCTATGTTACCTCCAAGTGGCTCTTCGACCTGTTGGCGTAGCAAAACGCCACATCCCGATTGTTGAAAGGAGACACCATCCAAGTGGTACGGCAAGTAAGCCGCTATAGATCGCCGTTGCCAACATTTTTATCAATCCAGAAATCCCCTCAGACCCTGAGAGCGAAGGTGTCCAAGGCATGAGACTTCTTGCGATGAGGATAAACACCTCGACGGCATCTGTGACAACAACGCAGCCGGCCGTAAGGATTACAACAGTGAATACTTTTCTTCGAAACACAACATTTCGTATCTTTACAATGAGAATAACCGAAACAAAAAAGCCAAGCGTATTTGGTCCAATCAGGTGAATTCCTTGGGTAAGCTCACTTTGACCCGGAGATAAGTCTACGAGAAATCCTAGTAGAAGAGCTGTGACATAAGCCATCATGCTTGGGGCAAATAAACCAACAAACACAACAAGGCATGGCATGGCAAGGGGAGTGATCGATCCTAATGAACGAAGTGTAAAAATGCCACCAAAACTTGAATCAAAAGCAAGGCAGAATATTGCTGCGAAAAAGAGAACAAGTAATCTCATTCAACCAACTCCCTTGAGCCAAGTACAACAAGTCGCACAAGATCTCTCGCCTGCCTTCTTGGAACAATCGAGACCCAATGACGAAGTGGGGCAGCGTCCATGGGACCACTTTCAGTAACTACGCCTAGGACTAAACCAAGTCCCACAGCAGGCCACGACGGATCGTCTAAGACAACCAAATCACCTGTCACTACACCACTATCTGCTGGCACGTCTGTGTGCAAGCCACCTGCCCCGTCACTCCTAACTAGAGCTTCTGCCCGCAAGGGTGAGCCATACTCTTTGCCGGGATGCGCTGGAACAATTACAACTCGAATATGCCCAACATCACTGTGTATAGATGGTTGAACTTCTATTCTTGTCAGTCCAACACGAATTACTCTGCCAACAATATCCCTGCCAACAATTGCGATATCTCCTTCAGCAATTCGGTCTACATACTCAGAAGAAAGTTTCAATTCAATAATTGCAGTTGTATCACTTGGCTGAATTCCTGTGATGTCAATTGGCAACATCACTGGCGGATTTGGGTTCCTCAATGCAGAGTCGGGCAATAATTGTAATTCACGTAACTGATCTGCTAACTCAGTCGATCGTAACATTTGTGCATGGTAGAGTTGCCTGTAATGGTCTCGTTCACTTTCTGCAAGTTCTGTGCGGCTTTCTGTATCAGATGGCAAATCGGATGGCGATGCAGCAGGACGAATCCAACCGGACATCATCATGCCAATATGCGAAACTGGTGTAACCGGAATACGTGAGAGATCAGATAAATCACGCGTCCACCAGAGCCAGTTTGCAGGAATCATCGAGAGAACAATGACGATTCCAATTATGATTGGAAGAGCGTTCAGTTTATTACGTGTTGAAAGGAAGTTGCTCACTTTGGTGTGCTTCTTCGTAGAGAATTAATCGTCCATATCCGATTCAAGTGTTGCTTTCCAAAGTTCAAGGTTATCAAGGTAAATACTTGTTCCTCTTGCAACACATGTAAGGGGATCATCGGCAATACTAACTTCAAGACCGGTTGCTTCAGAAATTACTGTATCAATACCACGAAGCAAGGCGCCACCACCAGCAAGTGTGATTCCATTATCAACAAGATCTGCAGCGAGCTCTGGCTCTGCACGTTCAAGCGTGCGTGTTACAACATCAATAATTGCTTGGATTGGTTCATTGAGAGATTCGCGGATTTCTTCGCTTGTAACAGTTGTTTTTCGCGGTAGACCATTCACGTTGTCGCGTCCGCGAACATCGATCGTAGTTTCCTTAT
>JABHZL010000027.1 GCA_018656645.1 Phycisphaerae bacterium | reverse complement strand
GCTATTTTCGTTGTTTGTGCAACTAGCAACGGTCAATACAAGTAATAAATAAAGTATTTGTTTCATTTAAGCGTAATCGTACATATTTTGCTTCGCGGGGTCACACAATCCGACAAGATTCCAAGGAGTTATTTCCCTTGCTAGGTCACTGGTATCAAGTTTTCCTGCGAGAACTTGGTTGTAGAAGCGGTCGACCAAAGCACGGTAGACAGGGTCGCTACTATTGAGGAAGCCAGTACTCTTTCCAGCTCGCCTTTGGCGCTCTGTAAAGTCAGCACCTGCAAAATAGAGCATGGCGTAATTGGAAAGTGCGCTGAAGTTGTCAAAACACTTGTAACACCCATGAATAATTTTGTCGAGGACGTCTATCTCGAGCAAGGTGGTCGCCTGATATCCCCGAAGTAATTCCCCACGCTCTTCAGCAGGTTTTCCAAAAATTGGCATCAACCGTTCAATCCCGCAAAGTGTGTGCGCGTTGCCTGCACTGTGAAGTGGATCGAGAAATGCAGCGGCGAAGGGAAGCATCGCCCAGTTTTTTCCAACCATCTGCGCCGCGCACCGTTGCATTCTTTCTGTTTGGACAAATGGCATTGTTGGCTTTGCGTGTTGAAATTGTTCTTGAACAAACGGAAGTTCATCCATCAATGTTTCCCAAGTGTCATGTGGTCTAGCATCGCAATCAAGGACAAATCCTGCACTCGTTACTCCAGAATCAAAATGCAACACATACATCCAACCCCCGGAAAAAACATGATGCAAAGCGGCGTCGTGGCAGGGATAGGGGTGCTGTGGTTTTCCGTGCAATTCTCCCCATGGAATCACGCCCTCAAAATGTGAATAAATGACTCTAGAGTTTGTTCTAACCCCCGAAATATCTTGCTGAATGTTTAGTGGGTTCGCACCACCCGTTGCATCTATAAGAAAATCAGCAGAACACGAAAAGTTTTCTGCTTCTAGTTTCCATTCTTCATGCTGAGAAAGCGTTACATCTGTGTTGTCGAAGTAATCGATGTTTGCTTCTTGTACTTCTTCAACAAGAAACGCATCAAGATCGGCTCGATACCACTGGCTGTCGCAGTTGTAGCCATCTGGACTTGCTGCAACGAGTAATTCACTTTCAATGTTTGGATGATGAATGTAAGTAAAACCACGTTTCGGCCCACACGAAAGATTTGGATATGTGTCTTTCCAAGTGCCGTAACGAGCAAGTGGTGTAAGTCGAGGCAAGTTATAGGTGTCTGCAATGTTTGCAAGTGCGATGTTTGCTTGGGGCGTGGATGATTCGCCGATTGCAAAGCGTGGGTGCGAGTTCTTTTCGATAAGCACAGGGTTCATGCCCATCTGCTTTGCAATCAAAGCAGTAATCGAACCGCCTAAGCCCGAACCAAGAATCGCAAGGTCATACTTCATCCCAAGAGTCTCCAAATACACGACCTTTGTTTTTTGATTTTCCGTATGCAACAACTTCAACAAGCGACTTACGAAGGGGAGGCTCAAAATCGCCCATTCCTTCGTTTGGTCTTGTAGGAATCACCGTGCAACACTCAACACCGATGGAATGTGCAAAGTCAATAGATTCTTTTGCCCAGTAAACGCCTTCTTCTTCGGTTTGCCAAGGAGTGCGAAGCAGGATGAATGCCCGCACGAAAATGTTGTGTTCAAGTAACCTTGTTGTTGATCGCTCGAAATCATCGAGCGTCATGTTTTTGTTTAATTGAGGAAGGACGCTTGGATCAACTGTTTCTAAACCCATGGCAACTTCAAGTTGAGGTTGCAGATATTCAGAAAATTCAAAGCATGGTGCGCCGATGAGTTTTGGATGTGCTTCGACGATGAGCGTCTCATAATCGCAAAGCATGTCTGCAATATCGAATGTGTCTTGTTTTGGAATCGACTGCCTGTCAAAAAAACTTCCCGCGTTATACAACTTTATATGTTTCGCTTTTGGTAGTTCATCAAGTGCGCCTTTTACTTGTTTTGTAATGACGCCATTCTCAACTCGATAATCAAGCGTGTTTTGCCATAAATCGCACATGACACACTTGAAAGAACATTCCTTGTTTGTCGTGAGAATGACATTGTGTTTTTCGACAACGCCACTTCTGGTTAGTTCTTCTTCAGAGAAAAAACCGTTTGCTTTGGTTTCATCGACTTGATTTTTAGCAGTCAAATGCACTGTGAAATGCCTTGCGGTAGGGCATAGGTGCATCACCAAAGGCGCGTTCCTTTGCCGCACCATCTTGGAAACGACGTTTTTCAAAAATTGGCATGTGGTGGCCTATAACTTTTTCAACACCTTCGCCGACGATATCGCCCTTGAGTGCATAAAGTTTTTCGTGATCCCAGTCGGTGAGTGCAATAAACGGAATGCCTTCAGCTATTTCTATAACATTCGTAAGCATGAAAGGGCTAAAACCTCGGAAGTTGTACTTGCTCATTGGCGCGTACCCACGAGTGCATGCGCGACTTAATCCACCACTAAATGTGAGTGAGTGTTTGATTGCGTCGACTCCCCAGCCTTCTTGGTACAACATTTGATTACTCAACACGCTTTTAATGGTGAGTTCAGGGTTTTCCTCAATTGGATAGTCCTTCATGTTTTCATCGCCACCATCGCCGTCTATGAGGTAGGTAAAGTCTGGGTATTGTTCACGGATTCCCCTGCAGAGTGCGAGCGTCATCGCACCTGCTTGGATGTCGAGCGGTTTGTAGTCCTCAATAGTCTTTACGGCTGTTTCCAAGTCAATCCAATTCCGAGGGGTGTCGATGATTTCGTGGAAGAGTTCAAGGTCAAGTTGCGCTAAGAAATCGTGTGCTTGTTTTGCATCTTCGCCGCAACTATCAACAGTGAGTGTGAACGCTTTTAGGCGAGCGAGATTCATTCCGCGAGTTTTCATGACATGGTGTGTTGCAAGGAAGACGGCGCCTGAATCGATTCCGCCAGAGAACAACACGCCGATTGGTTCGTGTTCTGGGATTGTGTCGAGCCAGTTTGAAATGCCACTTGAAAGTTCTTGGATATAACGTTCAGCGTAATTATCATTTTGACAATTTCGGGGGGGATTAAAAAATCGAGTGCACACAGGATTTGGATCTGGGCAACCAACAAGCGCAATTTCGGTGAGGTGATGCGCGGGAACCATGCGGGTGTATGAGGGGTGGAATTGGTCGCCGAACCCCTGAGTTTCAAGCCACTCCTGAATTTGGTCAATCCGTTCTGCGATGAGCAGGGCGGGACCAGCAACTTTCTTTACGATGAAGTATCGCATTGGTAATTGCAACGAACGCGCCATTCGGATGATGTGTCCACTTCGTGCCATGATGGCGAAGTGCCCGTCAATCGTTGCGATTTTTTTTGGGTCACCGCTCGCAACAATTTCAGTTGCCTCTTCAAGGGTCATGTTGAAAATCATGTTCCTGCTGTGATCAGTGAGGTCGATGACTTCATTGATCATGTCTGGATAATGAGGTTGTAGGTTGGCTAGATCATCTCTGGTTCTTTGCATGTTGGAATCATACCACTCTGCCTTCGTGCCAGATACCAGGGTGTCTCTGGGGACACCCCGGTGCCTTGCGTCAATGTACAATATGGTGCATGAGCACAACATTATTTACAACGCATGAGCAAAAACTCCAACAAGCACTCCAGGCGGTACATAATCGCGGTTTTTATTCCGCCTACCCAGAAGTACCAAGTGGCAAGATTTACGGCCAGACAGCCAAAGCAGATGGATTGGAGGCATTTGATGGGTACTGTGGAGCTGACTTTGCATTGAAGCAGGGGGGATGCGATGGTACTGTGGGGAATGAAACTTCTCCTTACGGCATTTCACTCAAGACGCAGTATCCCAAGGCAAATATCGGCGAGATTTTGGAGTGTATTTGTGACGCTTGCCCAGCGTGGAGGAATGCCTCGATTGAAACTCGTGTTGGTTGCGCGATGGAAATATTAGACCGTTTGAATAAACGAAGTTTTGAAATGGCGTTTGCTGTCATGCATACATCTGGTCAAGGATTCATGATGGCGTTCCAAGCTGGTGGCCCACACGCACAAGATCGTGGGCTCGAGGCAATCGCATATGCGTACAAAGCGATGAAGGATTGCCCAGAAGAAACAACATGGAAAAAACAGGTTGGTCGTGACGACTTCGTCACACTTGATAAAACGTACAAGATTGTTCCACGAGGGATTGGCCTTGTGATTGGTTGCTCGACATTCCCAACCTGGAATACATATCCTGGACTTTTTGCAAGTTTAGTAACTGGTAATGCGGTTATTGTGAAACCACATCCCGGTGCAATCCTCCCACTTGCAATTACGGTGGACATCTGTCAAGACGTTTTAACCGAAGCAGGATTCGATGCAAACCTTGTCACACTTGTGCCCGACACTCTAGAAAATCCCATTACTACAAAACTCGTTGCACGACCCGAAATACAAATCATCGACTACACCGGAGGCACAGAATTTGGAAATTGGGTTGAAGCTAACGCGGGTTCTGCAGTGGTCTACACCGAAAAGGCTGGTGTGAACAGCGTGATCATTGATAGCGTAGAACAGATGAAAGCGGTTTCTGGAAATCTAGCATTTAGCTTGTGCTTATATTCGGGCCAAATGTGTACAACACCGCAAAATATTTTTGTTCCTCGGGCTGGAATTGATACAGCAGATGGTCACATCTCTTTTGACGATGTTGCAAATGCAATTGTCAAAGGGGTGGACTGGATGCTTAGCGATCAAGGTCGCGCAAACGAAGTTCTCGGTGCTATTCAAAACGAAGCAACTGCAGCGAGGATTGATTCAGCAGCGGGGGATGTGCTGCGAGATGGAGTAGTTATCGAACACACGATGTTTAGTGATGCAAGAACTCGTACAGTAAAAATTATCAAACTCGATGCATCGCAGCGGGATGTTTTTGAACAAGAAATGTTTGGACCCCTTGTGTACATCATTTCTACAGATTCAACAGATCAATCAATCGAACTCGCTGCTTCTATCGCAAGGAGCCAAGGTGCAATTAGCTGTGGTTTGTATTCAACAAACGATGAAGTGATTGAAAAAGCAGTCGACGCGATGTCACTTGCAGGCGTGCCAGTTTCGTGCAACCTTGTCGGTAACATTTGGGTGAATCAGTCTGCTGCATTTAGTGATTTTCATGTAAGTGGTGCCAATCCTTCTGGTAACGCTACTTTGTCAGACGCAGCATTTGTTGTTGGTCGATTTAACATGGTGCAGTGTAGAACATTCGTACCAGAATCTTCGAAAGTGGAAGCATAAAATGCCTGTCTATGAATACGAAGGCATCAAGCCAGTTATTGATCCCTCGGCGTATATTCACCCAACTGCCGTATTGATTGGTGATGTCATCATTGGCCCCAAATGCTTGGTTGGGCCCTGCGCTGTACTTCGAGGGGATATTGGACGCCTTATTATGAAAGAAGGCAGCAACATGCAAGACACATGCGTCGTGCATAGTTTTCCAGGTGACGATACGATTGTTGAAGAAGATGGCCACATTGGCCACGGCGCGGTTTTACACGGTTGTGTTATTAAGAGAAACGCGATGGTTGGTATGAATGCAGTTGTCATGGACAATGCTGTTATTGGCGAAAATAGTTTTGTGGCTGCGATGGCTTTTGTGAAAGCTGGAATGATCGTGCCACCGAATGTGGTTGTTGCTGGTTGTCCTGCAAAAGTGATCAAGGATCTTGACGAAAAAGCAATTGGATGGAAAAGCGCAGGGACGCGCATTTATCAACACCTAGCAGTGAGATATGCTGCAACTTGCATCGAATGCGAACCACTTACTGAGGCTGAACCCGATCGCAAACGAGTTCCACTCACTGACCACGCACCAAAACACAAAATGTGATAACCAAAAATAAACTACCTCGTAGGCAGTTTATTTAGAGCGCTGAGCGTGCGGCTTCAGAGAGCATTTCACTGCGTGTGGGGTGTGGACGAATGGTTGTTGCGAGGTCGTAAAGGGTCGCGCCCATTTCAAGTGCAAGCACGCCCTCGGAGATCATTTCAGTTGCACCAGTGCCCACTATGCCAACGCCTGTAATTGCTTGTGATTCTTTTTCATATCCAAGTAGCGTGATACCATTCTGCTGACCAAGTGCAACAGCGAGTCCGCTGTTTCCCCACCGAACGGAGATTGTTTCATCGTCGAAATTTCCGACTTGTGCAATTTCAGGATTTGTCCAAGCAATTTTCGGTACAAAGGATACATCAAGTTGTGAGTCAAGACCACAGGCAGATTCGCCGGCAACTCGACCTTGTGCAATAGCAAACGCAGCGCTGTACTCGCATCCAACGCATTCTCCAACAGCATAGATTTTTGGATTGCTCGTGATACAGGATTTGTTTATTGTGATAAATCCATCTTTGCAATCAACGTTTGCATTTTCAAGTTGCAATGAATTTGTTTGGGGCAATCGGTGCCCCGCAAGGACGACGATGTCATAATTTTCTGGGGATGGTGCATCTTTACAAATAGTAAGACCGCGTTTTATAATTTTGACGAGTTGTTTGTCGAATGTAGGAAGGATGTCGCCGTCTGCCCAAATCGACACAGTATTGATCGTTGCTAAATATGTTGCGGATTCAATGGCACTTGGCGTGTTACCAACAATGAGAATATTATTGTTTTTAAAGTTTGCACAGTAGGCATCTTCAACTTGGATCGCATTTGGAAAGGCATCGCTCGATCTTGTTTGAGTCCCACTTGCGATGATTGCTTTTCGAAACTTCACAACCGAAACAACCTCGCCCGTGATTTGCGCAGTTTTCTTATTTTCAAAGTGCGCTAAACCGTGCAAGCGTTCAACACCAAGCGCCTTGCATCGCTGCTCAAGACCTTTAGTTAATGTTGCGACAGCCGTCACTGTATTCACAGCAAGCAGCGCCGACTTTGACGGGATGCATGCATGGTGTAAGCACTCGCCTCCAAGTGTTGTGTTTGGGTCAACAATCGCTACCGTTTTTCCAAGTTCCGCAGCGCGAAACGCTGCGGTGTACCCAGCAGGGCCTCCGCCGATGACGAGAATATCTACATCTTGACTGAATTGCCCAACAACCATCGCGAGTTACACCGCAAATCTCATTGGATGTTCTAAGTCGTTAATAAGGTGCTCAATAAACGGAATTTCTCGTCCACCGTCAATTAAGCGGTGATCAATAGAATGGCTCAGGGGAAGAATTAAACGTGGGACAACTGCACCCTCCACAACCCAAGGCATCAATCTTGCGCGTCCTACTGCTAGGCATGCGACAGTGTTTTGTTGAATGATTGGTGTGGAATATCGAGTTCGACCAACAGCACCTGCGTTTGAAACTGTATATGTCGCACCCTTGGTATCGGCAATAGAAAAACTTGCGCTTCTTGCATTTAGAGTTATCTGCTCAAGTTGTGCTGAAATTTCCCCAATGCTCATGCGATCAGCATCGCGAATCACTGGTGCAATCAAACCTCGTTCTGAGTCAATTCCAATGCCAATGTTCACGTACTGTCGAAACAAAACATCACCAGAGTCAGGGCAAACTGCTGCGTTTAGTATTGGGAATCTTTGTAAAGATCTGCAAATTGCTTTTAATACAAATGGCAAAAGTGTGAGTTTTAAGTTTGGTTGATCTGGATCTTTAAAATCGCGGCGCATCTTATCGATGTCGGTAATGTCTGCATCGTTACAGTCAGTAACATGAGGGATGGTTTCCCATGCGTGTGACATAGCTCTAGAAATTGCTTTGCGGGCTTGTGACATCGGTTGGCGAATCACAATGCCAAACTCGGTTTGTTCTTGCACACCTTCAATTTGCGTTTCAAGGGTGAGTGTTGATTGTACTATGGGGCGAGTAGTTGTAATTGGAGTCGCTTCAATAACAATTGGTTTTGAATCTGCGTTTTCGACATCTTTTCTTGTAACTCGTCCGCTAGAATCACTGCCTTCGAGCGTTGTGATGTCAATCCCAAGTTCTCTCGCCAACTTTCGTACTGATGGGGATGAGCGAACCTTTGAAACACCAGTTTGTGTTGGTGCCTTGGGAGTCACCTCTTGTTTTGTTTCAATACAAAATGTAATCATTACATCACCGACATGAACAAGTTGTTTTTCTTTGACATGAATTGCACTCACAGTACCTGTACAAGGCGAAGGAATTTCTACGGCTGCTTTGTCAGTTTCAACTTCAAGAAGCGGGGCATCTTCCTTAATCGACTGCCCTTCAACAACGTGCACAGCAAGAACTTGTCCTTCGTGCACGCCTTCACCTAAATCTGGAAGTTTGAATTCCATCATTTCCAATCGAGTGTTTCTTTAACTGCCGAAACAATTTCTTCACTCTCTGGAAGAAAATGTTCTTCAACTTGGAAGTAGGGAAACGGCACATCAAACCCTGTTATTCGTTTGATCGGTGCTTCTAAATAATCGAACGCTGCTTCATTGATTCGTGCAATAATTTCTGCAGCAACACCGCAAGTTCGTTGTCCTTCGTTGACAATCACACATCGCCCAGTTTTTTGTACTGATTGGGCAAGAGTTTCTGTATCCATTGGTGAGATTGTTAGCAAATCGATCAGTTCTACATCAATATTGTGATCCTCTGCTAAATCTTGCACAGCTTCTTTACACGGACGCATCATTGCGCCGTAGGTAATAAGTGTGAGATCTTTACCTACACGTACAATTTCTGCTTTTCCAAGTTCCATTATTTCTGGTTCTTCAGGAACCTCTTCGCGGAAGGCTCTGTAAACAGCTTTTGGTTCATAGAAAACGACAGGGTCGTCATCACGAATCGACGCAGCAAGGAGTGCCCGTGCATTTCTCGGCCCCGATGGCACAACTACTTTTAGGCCGGGCGTATGCGCCCAGTACGCTTCGCGTGATTCACTGTGATGTTCAACTGCGCGGATTCCACCACCGTAGGGTGTGCGTAATACCATTGGAACGGTGTACTTGCCGCGTGTTCGGTTTCGAAGTCTCGCCATGTTTTGTTCTATTTGATCAAACGCTTGCATCGTGAATCCAGAAAATTGAATTTCAACGACAGGACGAACCCCGTAAATTGCCATGCCAACAGCTGTGCCGACAATTCCGCATTCTGCAAGTGGTGTGTCCATGACGCGAGTTTCGCCATGTGTTTTTTGTAAATTTTTTGTTGTCCGAAAAACGCCACCGTTTACTCCAATGTCTTCACCCATCAGACATACATTTTCATCTCGTGCCATCTCTTGCTCCAATGCAAGGTTAAGCGCCTCAACCATTGTGAGTTTACTCATAGATCGATTCCTTTTTCTCGGAGCCGTCGTAAGTACTCTTCACGTTGTGCTTGTAATTCTTTTGGAACTGATTCATACAAGTGATCAAAAATTTCTGTTGGGTCAGCGGGATCCATAGCGTAAAACTTGTCGCGTGCTGCAATTACTTCTTCTTCACATGATTCAAGAGTTTCTTTAATTGCATCATCATCAAGTAAGCCTTTGTTCGTCAGAAACGTTTCAAAACGTTTGATTGGGCAGCGTGCTTCCCATACTTTGACTTCATCTTCATCTCGATAGACAGTTGGGTCGTCCGCAGTTGTGTGCAAACTCATTCGATAGGTGATCGCTTCAATAAGTGTTGGCCCATCACCATTTCTTGCTCGATCAGTTGCTTCTTTCGTTGCGCACATCATGGCAAGAATGTCATTGCCGTCGACTCGGATGCATGGAATTCCATGCGCGATACCATGTGCGGCAAAGGTTTGGTTGGCACGTTGTTTTTTCGTCGGTGTTGAAATTGCCCATCCGTTGTTTTCACAAATGAAAACAACTGGCGCTTTGTACACAGCTGCAAAATTTAATGCTTCACTCACCGCGCCTTGTGAACTTGCACCATCGCCGTAATTGACAACAACACAATCTTTTTTCTTTTTGTAATTCATGCCCATGCCAATTCCAACAGCCGGTAATACGTGTGAACCAATCACAATGGAAAAGGGAAGATCGTTGACATTTTTTGGTGGCGGAAAACCATCGTGAAACCCAGCCCACAATCGCATGAGATGTTCCAAGGGCCAACCACGCATAATTTGAGCGCCAAATGATCGATACGAGGGAGCAAACCAATCGTTTTTTGTTAGCGATGTGACTTGTCCGATGATGCACGCTTCTTGACCGAAGTTTGGTGCAAACGTACCCATTCTTCCTTGCCGCTGCATTGTCATCATTCGACTATCGAACGCTCTTCCTAAAACCATTGCTCTGTATGTATCTAAAAGAACTTCATTAGAGAGATCAGGTTCAAGACCCTTGTCCACTTCACCATGTTCATTGAGAATTTGAAGAACTTCTATTTGCCCAAGATCAATCGGCGAAGTGTTCATCGACGAAGGAGTATTTTTAGAAAATACCTCTTCACTTGAAGTGGTTTTTTTATCGTTTTGGTTTTGGGCTGCCATGAATTCACATTATAGCATGAGGCGAATTAGACCTTCTTCATTCGTTCAAATGGCTGCCTGCATTCATTGCAGAAGTAGATCGATTTGCAACGGGTGGGACCAAAAGGACTTTTGAGCGTTGTTTTATGGGAATTACACCACGGGCAGGGAATTGCTGGGGTTGTTAACTCGACGGTTTCAATCTCATGATGTGATGGACAGGGGGAGCCACTCTCTGGAACAGCGATGCCGTGTTTTGCGAGTGAGGCACGACCTGCATTTGTAATTCGATCAGTAGACCAATGTGGCTCATATATAAATTCAACCTCGACGCTTTCTACGCCTGAAATTTCACCGAGTTTTTGTTTGATTTCCTCTGCAATTGCAGGGAGGGCGAAGCACCCTATAAAAGTTGGCAATAGTTTGATATGAACTGCCGAGTCAGAAATTTCTACGCCTTCGATCAATCCTAAATCAGTAATGCTAATTGGCATTTCTGGATCCGGAATCGTTTGAAGAACGTCAAAAATTTCTGGAGTTGCCACCATTACAAATCACCAAGCAGCCAATGGATCAGTTGAGAACACTTCCTGTAATTCACTTAATGCGTGGGCGAAGTCTGCGTCATGCTTTCCATTTCGTCCGCCAATACCTGTGCATGGTGCAACAGCAATTGTAAGCCCCGTGCCATCTAAGATGTTGTCAACGCATACGTTCCAAGCAGTAAATAAACAACCCTCGTTGATAAGAATGCCACCTTCAAATAACGAGGTAATTCCTTCAGGTGCTTCAAACATCATTGAAGCAGATGGTGCGTAGAGATCCAACGCAGTTTGCAACCGTTCTTTAGAATCTTCTGTGCCTTTTCCAAGGTGTTCCATCCATGTCGTGATGTGGTCAACGTGAATCGCTTGTTCTGCGCAAATCCGGTTCGCCAAACTCGCAAGTGGCGCCCATGTTGCATTGCTAAGTCTTTGCAGCCAAAGATATTGATACACATTGCAATAAAATTGACGAGCAATGGCATTTGCCCAGTTAAACTCGTCATCTTGTGCCACGATATCTGCACAGCGATAGGCATCAGTGTTTCTTCCAAAGGCAATTTGATCTGGGTTTTGACCGTTGATCGAATGGATCAATTCGTAAAATGCACTTGCGTGGGCAATGTCATCTTGCGCAAGTGAAGAGAATGCAATATCAGCTTCAAGGATAGGCGCAATGCCTGTCCAATCGCTATTACGGTGGCCAAGGAATAATTTATCATCAGCAACACACAAGAGTACGTTAATCAATGGGTCATGAAATTTTTGGTCTAGTTCATTCATTAGAACGTTTCCTTCAAATCTTCTTCTTGGTAGGAGTCGACGGCGCCTTTAGTTCTGATCGCGTCCCATTTTTTTCGAACAGCTCGGCTGTATCCTTTTGCCAAGCGGTAACTTTGATCTGTCGTTTCACGCCAAATCATGTCAGTTCCACCATCAATTTTCGTTAATTTTGACAGGGGTGCAGACCAAATGGTGTAGTGATCTTTATCGCCGGCAAACTGTTCTTGGCACTTTATTTTTGCGTCTGCGGCATTTTTTGCAACAACT
>JABHZL010000103.1 GCA_018656645.1 Phycisphaerae bacterium | reverse complement strand
GCCGCTCGGCCACCTGTCCAGAGGGATTTCTGCCTAAGTGACAACAAAAGTGTCAACAGAAACTCGTTTCGTGAACAGGAAGTTTACCATAGATTGATGGAAGGAAAAAAGCAGACGGTGCGTGCGGATGGGACCCCTGCTGTTACTCGCACGGTCCCCAGTTGCCGACCACGATGAGTAGGTCGGATACGTTCACGATGCCATCTTCGTTTACATCTGCAAGGGAGTTGGTTTGTCCCCACTGGTCGATCACTACAAGCAAGTCGCTCACATTTACATATCCATCCTGATTTAAGTCTGGAGGACAATCAGGAGAACATATGTCACACTTCTGTTCTTCGTAGAAAAAGCCATCTTTGTAATCGCATTCCCATTGATAAAGAATTTGGCAATCATTTTCATAACAACACGCTCCAGTTGGATCAATGCAATCGATCATTTGGCAAGATGAATCAGGGCCAAACCACTCTCCATTGTAATCAAAGCATAAGAGTTCATCAAAATCCGCATAACAAAGAACATTGTCGACGCAACATGCGCCAAGTGGCATTTGATAAACACATTCTTCAACATCAGTCAATTCGTCACATGATGCAAAAGCCCAAAATGAATAGCCGCCATTAGATTCGCAGACATATTCTTCAACAAACTCTTCGCAATAGTCGCCATAACAACATGCTCCATAGTAGACAGTGCAACTTGGCGCATCCTCATTGCATGTTGTTCCATCGCCATAAAACTCACCACCTATCGAGTAGCATTCATTATCAGGCATGCTGTCATAGCAATCATAAAAATCAATGCAGCATGCTCCGACATCAGATTGACAATAATCACCTTCTATTGCGCAAGTTGAATCAGGGCCCAAGAAAGTGCCACCAAAATTCCACTCGCACTCTTCTTGAGTTAACTCCTCTTCGCAGTAATACTTAAAATCTTCAATGCAACATGCTCCATAGTCTGCGTATGAGTCTGATGCGAATAAGATTAATGTCATCAATAAATACATATGTATGAATTCTCAAAATTTAATTATGTCAATTTTAAGAGTAAAAACAAGGTGAAAATCCATGCAATCTACAATTTACTGCATAATGCACAGTGAATGATCATCACAATGCAAAACGAAGAACGAATGCAAAAGATTGAACAACAGATTGACTTGATTAAAAGTAAAGTTCAATGGATACATTGGGTTGCAACCTTCTTTATGGCCATCTTCTGTACAGATGCGGTTATCCGAATCCTTGGTGTTCTAACCTAAGTTGCACAACCCCTCTGCCCATCCCAGTGGGGTTGTTTTATGAGGGGAATGTGTGACTTACTTTCTCCATGCTTTATGGCATTGGATGCATGTTTGTTCTACGCGGCGCAAGTGTTCGCTGAATAACTCGACATCAATGGTATCTGTGTTCAAAATCTGTTCTAATCTAGATGCTTCATGAAACGCATTAATAGTCTGGTCGACGAAATTCTTATTTAAAAATGGAGATTCTTCATCCAGTTGCATAGAGCGAAATGTTTCAGCAATTATTCCTGCGTCTGCGGTTGGTGCAAGGTCAGGGTGTGACTCTGGAACAATCCATTTTGACTGCTTGACAAGCAAGAGTCTATCAAGAGCTTCATCAATGTCAATCATCTGTGCGGTCATGCCAGTGGGTTTTACGATTGAAGGAAATATTTTTTCATTTTTAACGACCTCAGACATACTGATTAATTGCTGCCGCTCAACTGCTTCCCACAACCCTGTGTAGTACTGGGATGTTTCAGAAACTTGCATCCTTTCTTTCATTTCTTGTGCATTTGATAAATCAAGTGCAATCGAGACGAGTGCTGCTGCTGCTGCCGATCGATGTTTTCCATGATGGCAATGAATGTATACATTCCCATTCAATCTATTCATCATGAATGCGGAACAAAGATCGAGAATCTGTGTTTTATTTGGCGAGTTGTATTTAAGAGGGAGATGAATCGTATTGATGCCATACTCTCTTGCCCTTTCAACTTCTGGTGCAATGCCATCAACACAAATAATAGAAGCAACATTGAGTTCAACTAACGATTTCATTCCCCATTCGCCTTCCGGTCTACTTCCAGAAAATAGATCATCCTGAAACGCTACAACTTGTTTCAACCCTGGGAAGAAGGCGGGTTTAGTTGCTGTTGACAGTGATAAAGCGTTTTTAAATTTATATGGGTTTGACCGTTCCGAGACAACACAACTAACGCAGAAATATACGAAGCATAGAATTATGCAGAAACGAATCACAATGTCTACATTTTATTATCTCAACGTGTGCCTGGGCCTTAATCGTTTGTTTCAATTCTCGACTTAGTTTTTTTAACAGCAGATGGTAGGAACAGATGGTAAGTGGGTCGGATTTTAGATTTGTTAGTAAGAACAAAAGATAAACCCTTGTGTGTGCAAGGGTTACATCAAAAAGCGGGTGAGGCGATTCGAACGCCCGACATTCACGTTGGGAACGTGACGACACACCCTCATACTGATTCAGAATCGCCGATTATTGGCGATATCGGGAAGGGTGTAGCCAAAACTGTACCCAGTAGCGTGCAGGATGCGCAGTTACAAAACATCGTAGAGAATTGGGCAACACTACCCGAACATATCAAGTTAGCAATACAAGCATTGGTCAAGGCAGGTGGTGCTTGATTACTCGCTGTCTTCTGTAGCAGTATCTTCTTCTGGCAACATGTCGCGGTACTTCTGTGCTTCTTCGGGTTTGTCCCATGCGTCGTAGAGTTCGGCCAAGGCAGTGATCGAGTACAGCGTGCTGGGATGCTCATCGCCCAAAACGCGGCGAAAACCTTCCAACGCCTCGGTGTAGTACACCTGTGCCTCGTCGTACTTGCCTTGGCCAAAGAGCAGGACGCCCATGTTGACAATCGATACTAGCGTCTCTCGATGCTCATCGCCCAGGACGCGGCGAAAACCTTCCAACGCCTCGGTGTAGTACACCTGTGCCTCGTCGTACTTGCCTTGGTCAAGGAGCAGGTTGCCCATGTTGACAACCGACATCAGCGTGCTTGGATGCTCGTTCCCCAGAATGCGGCGAAAGCCTTCCATCGCCTCGGCGAAGTAAGGCATCGCCTCGTCGTACTTGCCTTGCTCGCAGAGCAGGTGGCCCATGTTGTTGATCGAGGACAGCGTATAAGGATGCTCGTTCCCCAGGACGCGGCGCTCCGTTTCCAGGGCCTCGGTGTAGTGTACCTGTGCCTCGTCGTACTTGCCTTGGTCAAAGAGCAGGTTGCCCATGTTGCCAATCGATACTAGCGTGTCTTGATGCTCATCGCCCAGGACGCGGCGCTCCGTTTCCAGGGCCTCGGTGTAGTGTACCTGTGCCTCGTCGTACTTGCCTTGGTCTCTGAGCAGGCTGCCCATGTTGCCAATCGAGGCCAGCGTGCTTGGATGCTCGTTCCCCAGGATGCGGCGAAAGCCTTCCAGGGCCTCCACGTAGTAAGGCATCGCCTCGTCGTACTTGCCTTGCTTGCAGAGCAGGCTGCCCATGCTGTCAAACGAGTACAGCGTGCTGGGATGCTCATCGCCCAGGACGCGGCGGCGTATTGACAAGGCTTTGACAAGATGTGGTTCCGCCTCGTCGTACTTTCCAAGCGCTTGGTATGTGATTCCAATGACACTGCGAATCTCCGCTTCCACTAGAGGTTGATCTTCGAACTGTTCGCCCACCGACTCGGCAGCCTTCGTGAGCACGAGCATCATCAGTTCCTTGTCCATGGCACCAGCAGTTGCCGGGTCCACCGACTCGAGCATTGTTGTTACGAAATCTTTCACTGCTTCTGCGCGAGTCTTCTCTTCTAATGCTACTGTCGCTTGCTTGTTGGCGCGAATCGACTCCGCTGTCGTGGTAATAATTCCGCCGACTAGCACTAAGAATACAATTGCAGCTGCAATAAAGAGTCCCTTGTGTTTGCGAAGTGTTTTCTTGAATGTATATAGAGATGAATCGGGTCCCGCTTCAAGCGCTTCGCCTGCCAAGTAACGTCTAATGTCATCGCCCATACTCTTGGCAGAGTCGTAGCGTTCGTTGCGTTGTTTCTTTAACGCCTTGAGTGGAATCCATTCGAGTTCTTTGCGAAGCAAACCAGCGAGTGCTGCGATCTGTGTTTGCCTTGCTTGGGCTATCTTGGTCGCATCAGTCGCATCAGTAATAAAAGAGAGTTGGGTGCTTGGTTTTGGTGGGGGTTGCGTGCGAATAATCTCACGCATCTTTTCAAGACCTGCATCACGCAATGTTTGCGGGTCAAAGGGTGGCATGCCCGTGAGCATTTCGTAGAGAACCACACCAAGTGCATACACGTCTGTTTTTGCATCAATGTCAATTGCCTTTAGATCTGCTTGCTCTGGGCTCATGTATGCTGGTGTGCCAACGAAGTGACCCACTTGCGTCACAAGTGTCTTCTCGGTGAGTTGGTATGTCGTGGCTTTCGCTACACCGAAGTCAATGATCTTGGGCTCTAGTTTCTTGTCATCAATCGAGACGAGAATATTGTTTGGCTTAAGATCGCGGTGGATGATCATCTTTGAGTGTGCGTGTTGCACAGCGTCGCACACTTTTGCCATGAGCTCAAGACGTTGCTTTGTCGTGAGTTTCAGTTCATCGCAAGCGTCGGTGATGGGCATCCCCTTGACATGCTCCATCACAAAGTATGGTCGGCCGTGTTTAGTAACGCCTGCTTCGTACACCTGCGCAATGCCAGGGTGATTCATGATTGCAAGCGCTTGTCTTTCTGCTTCAAACCGAGCAACGACTTGCTTGGTATCCATGCCCGCCTTGATGACTTTGAGTGCTACTCGCCGTTTCACTGGTTTGGATTGTTCAGCGAGATACACAATCCCCATCCCGCCTTCGCCAAGTACATTCAATATCTTGAACGAGCCAATCATGTCACCGCGTTGGTAGTCCAAGTTGGGGTCACTTGGCTGCTCACTGGGCAGCACTGTTTGTGCGGAGGTGAAGTGCTGTTCAAGCAACGATTCCACTTCTGCACGCAATTCGTCGTCATCGCCACATTTATTGTCGAGAAACGGTTCGCGCTCAGCTGAAGGCAATTCCTTTGCAGCTTTAAAAATCTCATAGTCTCGTTTGTTGTCACAAGTCATTTGTTATTGTCCTTTGACATTTCACCACTTGAACAGAAAAAGACTACTCCGTCAACTGTTCAGGTAGAACCCGCAGTACACCGTGCTAGGGGGGCGGTGCAAAAGTCTACAGGTTTAAAGCGGAGACCAGTGGAGTGAGCCACGTTTAAGCGTGTCCGAGTTAGAAACCTTTTACCTATGAAGAAATGACGAAAGCCGTTACTCGCACGGTCCCCAGTT
>JABHZL010000083.1 GCA_018656645.1 Phycisphaerae bacterium | reverse complement strand
CCTTAAAATTTCCTGTGATTGCACCATTTGTCGTCACAACATCGCATCCGCATGCTCGAGCTTCATCTAATTCTGCTGTAGCAACGTGACCAGAAAATGCAATGATTGGCGAGGTTGTTGCTTTCTTAATCATAGTTATCGTTGATGGAATATCTAGATCTTCCTTTCCAAGATCGACAAGGACTGCAACAGGGAAGCAGGAGTCTATTTTTTTTACAGCACCCGATGGACCAATCGCGCCTTTGTATATATACCCTGCTTCTTCACAAAGTCCTTTCAACTTTGCTCCAAAGAATAATGAAGCGATCGCCACAATAGTTTTTTCACATGACATCGATAAGTTCCTTTACTACCTTCTGGATATGTTACATGGCAGGATTAAATTTAACGCCAAGGTCATAGCTTTCTTTCCAAAAAGCAATTAGAGCACAAGAATCATCTAAAAACAAGGGGCAAAAGTCTCTCGTTTTATTACTAAAAAGTACTCCAGTACCGCTATATAAAACTCTTAAAAGCAAATGAAAACCCAGCTAATCAGAGACTTTCTATGTAACTATATATTGATGTATAACGCTTATTGTGCAACTCAGTTGTTTAGCACAAAGATTTGGAGAACTGCATATATATAGAAGACACCATAAAGAAGGATACAATCCAATAAATGTTTTCTAATTACACACCTTGAAGTTTCTGGAACTCGCCAACTATCCTCACTAGTTATCTTCCGTATACATTCATAATCGTCAGTTGACCTGTGACATTACAAGAATCTACACCGAAAGTAACAAGTGACCAACCCTAATTATTTAGAGTAGAATTTAGCCATCATGAATAGAATTACAAATCCACTTTTAATGGTCTGCCTGTTGTATGTATCTTTTGCAACAATCACCTATGCCGAACCTCAATTACCCCCAGTCGCTGAAGCACCGCCGATGATTCTAGAAAGTCTTGGAAATCATCGCAGAGCTATTTCGACAGACTCTGAAGAAGCACGCGCCTGGTTTAACCAAGGTCTAGCTTTAATGTTCGGGTACAACTTTGATGGTGCAATCGCATCCTTTAGACAAGCAACTGTAAATGACCCAAAGTGCGCAATGGCATGGTGGGGAATTGCGTACGCTGCAGGTCCAAATCAGAATAATCCACAAATTCAGCCACCATATGATGAGTGGTCATATGCTGCCGCGCAGAAAGCATATAAGCTTAGAGAATATGAAACCGGTGCAAATAGAGCACTGATCGAAGCAATAGTAACAAGATACAACTACCCCGTCCCAACTGACTTGACCGAACAGAACTTTGCATATCTAGAAGCTATGCAATCAGTGCATGAACAATTCTCCATGGATCCAGATGTAATAACTTGGACTGCTGAATCGATGATGGTGACACAACCATGGGAATACTGGACGCTTGAAGGTGAACCATTAAATAAAACACCAGAGTTTCGCGCTCTTCTTGAAGGTGTTATGCGAATGCACCCTAATCATCCTGCAGCAAACCATCTCTATATTCATACTATGGAATCATCGCCATGGCCAGAAATTGCAGAACCAGCAGCCGACCGCCTAATTGATTTGATGCCGGGGTCTGGTCACCTTGTTCACATGCCATCTCATATATGGATGCAAACTGGTCGATACGACGATGCCGCAGATTGCAACCGTCGCGCAGCTGCTTTGGATGATGCATGGTTCGAGTCAGATCCTAATGCAAGTGAATACCGTCTTTATATGGCACACAACAGACATTTTTTAGCATGGGCAGCAATGATGCAAGGTCGAAAACGAGAAGCAATTACTTCTGCAAGAGCAATCGAGACAGAAGTTCCTGCACATCTTATGGAAAAATTTGGGTTTGCCAGTGATGGAGTTGCTGCATGTAAGTGGTCTGTACTCGTTCGTTTTGGCATGTGGGATGAGATTCTTTCGGAACCTTCGCCTCCAAAATGGGCCGTTGTTGGCACTTCGCTACGACACTTTGCTCGAGGAGTAGCATTCGCAAATACGAGTAAAGACAAGGAAGCACGTGAGGAACTAGTTTTATTTGATGAAGCCGTTAAAAATATTCCCACAGAAGATTGGTGGTTAGGCAACCAACCGGCTACTGAAGTTATGCCACTTGCTCGCTTAGTACTCGTAGGCGAAATTGAATTTAAGGCCAGAAATCATAGTAAGGGTCTTGCTGCTTTGGCAGAAGCGGTCGAACTTGAAGAAAGATTGGTCTATGCAGAACCAGTACCTTGGATGATGCCTGCACGTCATGCGTATGGTGCTCTTTTAATTGTTGACGGGCAATACAAGGAAGCAGAAAAAGTATATCTTCGAGACCTTGAGATTTTTCCAGCAAATGGTTGGGCTCTCCTTGGCTTACGTGAATCACTGCGAGGCCAAGAACGACTTGAAGAAGCAGCACAGACAGACAAAGCGTTCAAACTTGCTTGGAAGAGCGCAGATGTTATGCCCACTGCCTCATGTTATTGCGGAAGTGCTGCTGTAAGTGCTGAATAATTATAGAATTTAATAAAAATTCACCGCTGTTATGTAAAACTCTAACGGGAAATGCCCCCCTAATCGATGGATTCTGTGTCTCTTTATATCTAGTATATGATTAACCCATGGAACAAAAAAACGTATGTTAAAATCAAATCTAAAATTAGCAATTCTCATTATCTTTTTTAGCCTCTCTGAGTTTGGATGTGCAATTACGCCGCGCACCCTCGATACACCTATAGTGAGCAACACCCTACGCGTCATGGTCTGGAACGTGTTGCACGGCGCAAACGATGTGACAAATGGTCCAGAAAAAGCACTCCAGATTATTCGGAATACGAAACCAGACATCGTACTGCTTCAAGAAAGTTACGACATCAACGACGAACGACCAAAACTTGGTGCGTGGTTGGCTGGAGAACTTGGATGGAATCAGCATCAAGCGCAAAGCACACATTTATGCGTGCTAACACCACTCAATATCGAAACTACCTTCTTCCACAATGCATGGCATGGCGTTGGCGCAAAATTACGTGATTCCATGGGTCGTGAATTGCTTGCTTGGTCGACTTGGATTGATTACCGAGCATACATTACGTATGCATTACGAGAAAACCCCGCAATCAGCGACGAAGAGTTACTTGACCTTGAACGTGTTGGCTCAAATCGCTTGATACAAGCAACTGCAATCATCGAACATCTACATAACGCAGGTCAGTTGAATACAAAGATCCCCTTACTTGTTGGAGGAGATTGGAATTGCCCATCACATCTTGATTGGACGATCGATACAACGCGTGTATACAAACGACGAAGAGCTTTACCACTACCGGTAAGCACTGCTATGCAGACTGCCGGATTCACAGACACCTTTCGAGAACTTTATCCAAACCCTGTACAGCACCCTGGTATTACATGGTCTCCAATGTTTCGAACAAAAGGAGAAGGCGCTGAACAAGAAGACCAGTGCTTTGACCGCATCGATCGACTGTATTTAAAAAATCCACTACCACATGGGAGTCACTGGGAATTACGCCCTGTCACTGGGCATGTGTTACCCCTCCTCTGGGAGGATGAAACTATGCCTACTGTTGATCGTGAGTTTCCATCCGACCACGGCGCGCTAGTCATTGATTTTGAATGGAAATATTTAAACAATTGGTAGCCATGCAAAATATTGATCTAAATAAAAAACTCGAATGCTTTAACGACCATTGGTCGCCGCGAATCATCGCATCAGTCAATGGGCAAGAAGTAAAACTTGCAAAGTTTGAGGGTGCATTTGACTGGCACTCTCATGCTGACGCTGACGAAATGTTTCTCGTGCTTGATGGTTCATTCACGATGGAGTTTCGTGACCGTTCTGTTACGCTTTCAAAAGGCCAGATGATTGTTGTGCCCAAGGGAGTAGAACATCGCCCAATCGCCGAGGCTGAATGTTCCGTGATGCTGGTTGAAACTGCTGGATTAGTAAATACAGGGGACGGCGAAGAAACAGACCGGACAACCAGTGCGATGTGGATTTAGTCTACGAATAACACTGTCATGTAACGCTCTATCCTTTTGTTTAGTAAGATACTCGGATGGAACATAAAACGATAGATCCAAAACGTCTTAAGCGAATTGCGCAAAACCAGCGTCAAATTTGTATTTCTATATTTCTTCTCGTACTCATTGCCATAGCTGCAATTATCTTTAACAACAATGCTTGGGTCGATGCAGATTACACGCACTGGACATCAATTGCATATTACGCTGTAAATATTTACGCACTCCTCAATGGCATTCTTCTCACTGCTAATGTGTACAACAGCGTCATTCTTGGCATCGTTCTTGGTTTTTTGCTACTTGTTCCTTGCCTCAACGTTTTGATTTTGCTAGCTATTAGCCAACGCGCAACAATGTATCTCAAGGAACATGGGATTAAAGTTGGGCTACTTGGTGCAAACATGTCCCAATTTGATTAGCGGCTCCCATATCATGAAAAATGCTTAGCACTGATGGAACTTCTAAGACGAATTTTAAAAGTAGAGACGAACCTTCAATTCGTCGTTGTTTTCATTGTATTCAGTATCACTGGCATGGGCGCTGTCTTTATCGCGAGACCAATGATGGGCTGGGTTGGTATTGATTACGAACAAATGCAATGGTACGTCTTCTGGCCAATACGCATTTTATTTATGACGATCTGCTACCAAATCATGCTTGTGATATTTGGAACTCTTTTTGGGCAACGCGACTATTTTTGGCAGGTTGAGAAGAGAATGCTTAAACGTTTTGGTATACGGCTAAAGTAAACGAAAAAAATCACTGCTAATCAGGTGTTTTCTGTTTAACTATATATATAGCAACGTGCACTAGATCAAAAATAAGGCAGCATTGATATAATTAAGTCATGAATGAAAATACTGCTGAATTAAAATCAATTAAAACTATTTTAGAACACTATATTAATGGCGCAAAGACTGGACTCGGTGAAGATATGCGCCCAGCTTTTCATGAAGATGCGACTATTTTTGGCTATGTTGGAAATGACTTGTTTGCCGGCCCAATAGAGTTATTGTTTTCTTGGAACGACGAAAATGGTCCAGCAGAAGACTTAGTATATGACATAGGTCATGTGGAAATCGAAGGAACACTTGCTACCGCTAGGGTAGAATTTAATAATTGGCACGGCCATCGTTTTACAGATCTTTTTACGCTATTAAAATATGAGGGAGAATGGAAAATTATCAGCAAAGCATTTCTCCTCCATCCTGAATGATAAAATATCACCCCCTGTTATCTAGATCTCTCATTGTGCTTAGATTTGATGCATAATGCACACATTGAAGGAGCTTGATTTTCTTGTTCTTCCATAGCAAAGTATAATCCTTTTATGAACATTGCACTCACAGGCGCTTCTGGTTTTATCGGTTCCGTTATTGCAAAACACGCTGCAAATCATGGGTATTCCGTGACTGCACTTGTTCGTGAAACAAGCAAGCGTGAGCATATTGAACCGTATGTTTCACGGTTTGTTACTGGAACGCATAACAATCTAGAAGCGACGGAGCAATTGCTCGAAGACGCAGATGTTGTCGTTCACAATAGTT